>JAADHP010000049.1:0-622 GCA_013151785.1 Nitrospirota bacterium
TATCTTCATATAGGAGGTGCCAGAACAGCACTTTTCAACTGGCTTTTTGCAAGACACCATAAAGGAACCTTTATCCTTCGTATTGAAGACACAGACCGCAGCCGTTCCACAGAGGAGTACATAGAGGCGATCATTGATGGAATGAGATGGCTCGGGCTTGACTTGGATGAGGGGCCATACCGCCAGACAGAACGTATTGAGATATACAAGAGTTACATCAAGAAACTCCTTGATGAGGGAAAGGCATATTACTGCTATTGCACACCTGATGAACTGGAAGAAAGACGCAAGAAGGCAATGAAGGAGGGTAAAGGCATTATAAAATACGACCGTCGCTGCCTGGGGCTTAAAACCCCTCCTCCTGACAGAAAGCCTGTTGTAAGGTTCAGGATGCCTGATGCTGGCACCACCATCATAGATGACATTATAAAAGGGAAGGTACCCTATCCGAATGAACAACTTGATGACCTGATCATAATGCGTTCTGATGGAACACCAACCTATAACTTTGTTGTTGTTGTTGATGATGTGGAGATGGGCATCACCCATGTGATCCGCGGGGATGACCATCTTAACAACACTCCAAAACAGATTCATATCTACAGGGCACTGGACTTTGAAC
>JAADHP010000049.1:679-938 GCA_013151785.1 Nitrospirota bacterium
CACGGTGCAACCAGTGTGCAGGCCTACCGTGAGATGGGGTATCTTCCAGAGGCAATGGTCAATTATCTCGTAAGGCTTGGCTGGTCCTACGGTGACCAGGAGATATTCACAAGGGAGGAGTTGATTGAGAAGTTCTCCCTTGAAGGTGTTGCCAAGACTGCCGCGGTTTTCAACCCGGAGAAACTCCTCTGGCTTAACAGCCAGTACATAATGAATACGCCTACGGAAAGGCTGGTTGAACTGGTAATACCCTTTCTGA
>JAADHP010000049.1:989-6038 GCA_013151785.1 Nitrospirota bacterium
AAGGCTGTTGAGTCATACAAACAGAGGGCAAAGACGCTTTCAGAGTTCGCCCGGAATATGAGGTATTACTTTACAGAGGATGTGGAATACGATGAAAAGGCAAGGAACAAGTTTCTTAATGAAAAGTATCTTCCCTATCTCAGGGATATAAAGGAAGGCATAGAGGGACTTGCTGAATTTACAGAGGTGGCACTTGAGAGACTCTTTAATGAGGTGGTGGAGCGTCACCAGACAAAGCTCCGCCATGTGGCTCAACCTGTACGTGTTGCCCTTACAGGCAGCACAGCAAGCCCGGGGATATTTGAGGTGATAGAGATTATCGGGAAAGACAGAACACTCCGTAGGCTTCAAAGGGCAATAGAGGTTGCAGGGAGTAAAAATAAAGAGTAGATTGACTGAAGCTGTTTTTAAAGTTTACAATAAAAAGTATAAACTTTAGATGAGGTAAAAATGAAGGCAACGGCAAAGGATTTAAGATTTCATTCCAAGCAGTTACTTGAGACTGTGCAACGTGGTGAAGAGGTCATCATCACCTATCGAGGTAAACCCTGTGCTAAATTAGTACCCTATAAAGAAGCTCAAGATAAAGCAGAAGATGAGCTTTTCGGTATCTGGAAGGATTATGAAGAAATAGACAATCCAACAGAGTATATACGCAGATTGAGAAAAGGACGCTTTAAATGCTGATTGACACAGATGTTTTAATATGGCATTTAAAGGGTAATATCAAAGCAAAAAATGTTATAGAGAAACACAGAGGATTTTCAATTTCAGTCGTAAATTATATAGAGCTTGTTCAGGGACTCCGAAATAAAAAGGAACTAAATGCTTTAAAGAAGACTTTTTTACACTGGCAACCAAGGCTTCTATACATTACCGAAGAGATATCCATTAAGGCAATGTTCCTTATTGAGGAATATTTTTTAAGTCACTCTTTACAGCTTGCTGATGCTCTGATTGCAGCAACAGCCCTGTCGCACAATTTAACGCTTTTAAGTGGAAATTACAAACATTTTAAGGCTATAAAAGGACTGAAAGTGGCAAAATTTATACCTTAACAAATTATGGATAAAAAAGAGACACTTAATTTCATAGAAAAGATCATTGAGGAAGACCTTGAAACAGGCAAGTACGGGGGCCGTGTACACACACGATTTCCGCCTGAGCCAAACGGCTATCTTCACATAGGCCATGCAAAATCAATATGCCTGAACTTCGGAATTGCAGAGAAATACAGAGGGCTCTGTAACCTCAGGTTTGATGACACCAATCCACTCAAAGAGGAAGAGGAGTATGTCCGTTCAATCATAGAGGATGTCCGGTGGCTGGGTTTTGACTGGGGCGACCGTCTCTATTATGCATCTGATTATTTTGACAGGCTCTATGAGTGCGCTGTGCAGTTGATAAAGAAAGGCAAGGCCTATGTGGACGACCTCTCTGCAGAGGAGATCAGAAGGTATCGTGGAACACTAACAGAACCTGGCAGGGAAAGCCCCTACAGAAACCGCTCTGTTGAAGAGAACCTTGAACTCTTTGAAAGGATGCGAAGAGGCGAGTTTGAAGAGGGTCAGAGGGTGCTCCGTGCAAAGATAGACATGGCATCAGGCAATATTAATATGCGTGATCCTGTGATCTATAGAATTATTAAAGCCTCACATCACAGAACGGGTGACAGGTGGTGCATATATCCCACCTATGACTTTGCCCATCCCCTCTCAGACTCCTTTGAGGGGATTACCCATTCGCTCTGCACCCTTGAGTTTGAGGATCACAGGCCACTTTATGACTGGTTCCTTGATGAATTAGAACTATATCACCCCCAGCAGATAGAATTTGCAAGGCTCAATCTGAGTTATACTGTACTTAGCAAGAGAAAACTCACCAGGCTTGTTGAGGAAGGATATGTCTCAGGCTGGGATGACCCCAGGATGCCCACCATTGCAGGGATGCGACGCAGGGGTTATACACCCGAGGCAATCCGGGAGTTCTGTGACCGCATTGGTGTGGCAAAGGCAAACAGTATAGTTGATTTTGAACTCCTTGAACACTGCCTGAGGGAGGATCTGAACAAAAGGACACAGAGGGTGATGGTAGTGTTAGAGCCTGTTAAGGTGGTTCTCACCAATTATCCAGAGGATAAAGTGGAATATCTTGAGGCAATAAACAATCCTGAGGACCCCGGGGCTGGAACCCGTGAGGTACCCTTCTGTCGTGAGCTTTACATAGAGCAGGATGATTTCATGGAGGAGCCACCAAAGAAGTTCTACCGCCTTGCCCCTGGCAGGGAGGTAAGGCTCAAGCATGCATATATCATAAGGTGTGATCGTGTGATTAAGGACCCATCAACAGGTAAGATAAAGGAGATTCACTGCACCTATGATCCTGAATCAAAAAGTGGCACAACCCGGCAGAGAAAGGTCAAGGCCACACTTCACTGGGTCTCTGTCCCTCATGCCATTGATGTGGAGGTGAGGCTCTATGACAGGCTCTTCAGGGTTCCCAATCCTGATAACAAAAAGGAATGCCCTGATTTTACAGATTGTATTAACCCTGAATCACTTAAAATACTAAAAGCCTGTAAGGCTGAGCCCTCACTGAAGGGAGCAAGCCCAGGAGAGAGATTTCAGTTCCTGAGACTTGGATATTTCTGTGTTGATCCCGACTCTACTGAGGACAATCTGGTATTCAACCGTACCGTCACCCTCAAGGATACATGGGCAAAGATGAAAGAGAAATTTTCACAGTAAATGGACACAAAAGCAATCATCAAGTACTGGATTGAAGAAGCAGATGAAGCCCTACAGGTTGCCGAACACCTATTTGGTACTGGAGATTATTCATATTCCTTATTTTTTGGACACCTCTGTATAGAGAAAATCCTTAAGGCAATATATGTCTACAATAACAGGAAACATGCACCACCAATCCATAATCTAATCAGATTAGCTGAACTGGCCAAGATTGACCTATCTGCTGATATATCTGATAAAATGATTGAAATAACAACTTTTAATCTTGAGGCAAGATATCCTGATACTAAAAGAACTTTTAGGAGCTTGTGTACCAAGGACTTTAAACAAGAAAAACTTATGAAATTAGGAGCATCTACAAATGGCTAAAAAGAATGATAAAACTATAGAAGCAGTAAAAAAATTCTTGCAATTACTTAAACAACAAGGCATTAAGATAGACCAGGCCTATTTATACGGTTCTTTTGCCAAAAACAAGGCCACCTCATGGAGTGACATTGATATTGCCCTTGTATCGCGTGATTTTAAAGAAAGTCGTTTTATTGAACGTATTAGACTGATGAAGATCGCTTCAAAAATTGACAAAAGAATAGAACCAATTCCTTTCAGGCCAGAAGATTTCAACGATAATGACCCCCTTGTCTGGGAGATAAAGAATAAAGGAATAATTATTTCATAAATGAGTTACATCTCTATCATAGGTGGTGGTAGCTGGGGTACTGCACTGGCTGTGATGCTTGCTGAAAAGGATTATGATGTTTCCCTCTGGACTCATGAGCCTGAACTTGCAGAGGAGATGGAATCAACAAGGCTAAACCGTGTCTACCTGCCTGATGTTCAGCTTCCCGATAACATAAAGGTTACATCATCCTTTGAAAGGGCACTTGACAGGACAAGGTATGTCCTCTGTGTGGTGCCCACCCAGTTTGTAAGGTCTGTTTTTCAGGAGGCAAAGGAATACCTTGATAATGATGCCGTGATTATCAGCGCATCCAAGGGAATAGAAAAGGGCACACTCCTTACAGTGTCTGCGGTGCTTTCAGAGATCACCCATCATCAGGTTGCGGTGCTTTCAGGTCCAAGCTTTGCCAAGGAGGTAATAAGGAAACTACCCACAGCCGTTACCCTTGCAGTAAAAGACAGATTCCTTGGCCTGCTCCTTCAGGAGATCTTTAATACCGATTACTTCAGGGTCTATACACACCATGATGTGCTGGGCGTGGAGCTTGGTGGTGCCCTGAAAAACGTGATAGCCATTGCCTCCGGAATCTCTGACGGACTCGGACTTGGCCTTAATGCAAGGGCTGCCCTTATTACAAGGGGACTTGCCGAAATCACACGGCTTGGTGTGAAGATGGGTGCAGAAGAGAAGACCTTCTCTGGCCTTAGCGGCATGGGAGACCTTGTGCTCACCTGCACGGGGGCACTTTCAAGAAACTACACCGTGGGTGTAAAACTCGGAAAAGGGATGACACTTCAGGAGATACTCTCGGGTATGAAGGCTGTTGCCGAGGGTGTTGAGACATCAGTGTCTGCCCATGAACTGTCAAAGAGATACAATGTGGAGATGCCTATTGTGGAGCAGGTCTACAGGGTGCTTCATGAGGGCAAATCACCCCGGGAAGCTGTGAGGGAACTGATGTCAAGGGCACTGAAGGATGAGTTTTATTATTCCGGGTAACCTATGAATAAACCTTACTTTCTCTCTGAAAATGTGGTGCTCAGGTTACTTGAGACCCCCTCTGTGTACCATGTGAAAAGGGACGAGCTTTATGAACTAAACGAAGAGGCCTTTTCATTTTTAGAGACCTGCAGGCAGGCTGAAGGCTGTACCACAGATGACAAAGAGTTTCTCGATTACTGTCTTTCAGAAGGAATACTGACTGATATCAGGCAAAGACCTGTTAAATACACTGTAAGACCATCACCAGTACCATCGCTGAGATATCTGGAACTCCTTATCACTGACCAGTGTAACCTCCATTGCAGGCACTGCTACATCGGTGAGCCCACAAGGCAGGAACTCTCCTTACATGAAATCACCTCAGTGCTTGGTGAGTTTGAGGAGATGCAGGGTCTGAGGGTGCTCATCTCTGGAGGCGAACCCCTCATGCACAGTGAGTCTGAATGAATATCTCAGGGACTATCCGCTCAGAACAGTCCTTCTCACAAATGGTCTTTTACTTACAGAAAAGAGGCTTCGCAACCTGTCTGTTGATGAAATCCAGATAAGCATTGATGGCATTGGTTCTGCCCACGAGGCAATAAGGGGAAAGGATACATACCAGCGTACAATTGA
>JAADHP010000107.1 GCA_013151785.1 Nitrospirota bacterium
TGCAAGGGGCATGAGATACTCAATGTCTCTGTCTTCAGGTTGCCTCATCTGAGCGCAATCACACTCATGCGTGAAGTTGTAGGCAAATCTGAGGGCATCAAGATACTCTTTCTTTACCAATCCCTTCCGTATGTATTCACGTTCAAATCTCTCAATCAGATCATTGTGGGTTAGGCTGCCGATGTTTTCGATCTCAAAAACTCCCATGAGTGCATATATCATGGCATGGTAGAGCTTTGTTAATGTGGCAAGATTGCTCACCCCTGTGGCTTTGATAATCTCTGCCTCTTTCAGACTTTCCGTAGCTTCAGTAAACCTTCTATGCATTACCGTGCTCTTCATGGTACCTCCTTAATGAGTTCTTCCGAATTCTCCTGATCACTTTTATAGTTTCATTATACCCTGTTTAAAGAACCACTTTTTAATTTCACAAAATCTTCACAATCTTTTTTTATTATAGATATATGGAAGAAATTGGTATTGTAAAAAAAATTGATGGCGTAACCGCAAAGGTTGTGATCAAAAAGTCCTCCGCATGTGACCACTGCGTAAAGGAAGAGTGTGACATGGAAAGTGTTGATTTTGAGGTGGAGGCAATTAATGCTGCCAATGCACAGGTAGGCCAGACAGTAAAGGTGGTAATGAAGGCACAGACATATATAAAGGGTGCATTGCTTCTGTATATCCTGCCTGTTCTTGCACTTTTTGTGGGTGCTATATTCGGAAAGATATACCTGCCCGATGCATTCAAGGGAATCAGCCCGGAAACCGCTGCGGTAATCGGTGGATTTCTGATGATGATTATTTCCTTTCTGATAATAAAAATTGTCTCTTCAAGGATGGAAAAGAAGACGGAATACAGATCCGTTATTGAAGAGATAATTCGATAAAACAGAACTCTATCACGGCAAGCATGAGCTTTGTAAAAGTGTCTGATTCATGATTCATGTCTCCTTCTTAAAGGTAATTTTATCTTAAAAGTGGTGCCCTTACCTACAGTGCTTTTAACCTCAATAGTGCCACCGTGGGCCTGTATCACCTCTTTTACGAATGCAAGCCCGAGCCCGGGTCCATAGACCTTTGATGTGAAAAGAGGATCGAATATGTACTTTATCTTCTCCTCGGGTATTCCTTTTCCTGTATCGGATATTGTTACCACGATCTGTTTGCCTGCGACAGATGTCTTAATCTCAAGAACCCTATGTTCCTTATCCATTGCATCAACAGAGTTTTTGAAAATGTTTGATAAGGCTGATTTTATTTTTCCTCTGTCAAGCAGCACCGGAGGAAGTTTCTCCTGCAAGTGCAGCCTTACGGTTATCTTATTATTCCTGAAAATCTCATCAAATACTTCCATCACCTCGGAAATAACTTTATTAATGTTAGATGACTCTCTTGTAAGCTGATCTGGCTCAAACCTGACAAGCCTGTTTACCATTTGTTCGAGCCTCTCCACATCCTCTATGACCCTTTCCATGTATTTTCTGTCAGACGCATCCTCTGGAAGGCCCTTGAGCATCCTTCTTGCAAAACCTCCAATGGAAGTAAGAGGATTTCTTATCTCATGGGTCAACTGATCTGCCATCTTCTTAAGTGCCTCCGTACGCTTTGACTCAATAAACTTTTCTCTTGCATCCTGCATGGAAATAAACAATTCTGGCTCCTGTTCAAACAGGCTTTTGCATTTTTCAGAACAGAAACGGTAGTCCTTTTTCTGATACTCAGAAGAAAAAGGACTATCCTTATCAACCAGCATTCCACAGACAGGGTCAGCCCTCTTGTTCTTGTCCCTGTCATCTTCAAGAATCTTCATTACTCAGAGGTCCTCCTTTCGCAGATCAGTGAGACTGCTGACAGGCCACACATGAAAATAAGCCCCCTTTTTCTGCCCCACTCCGACCGCTCCTTTCATAAGATAGAGCGCCCATGCCCAGTCAGGCTCATACATGCTTGTTGTTGAAGACCAGTACCCATCACGAACATCAATGAAGGGATGTCCTGATGGCAATGCAGGGCTGTGGGTGCTACAGTCTACCAGGGATTCAAGTTCATTGATATTGGGAAGCCTCCATTTAGCCAGTATATTTTTTTTGTTATTAAATTCTGCCACTGCATTCAGTGCCTCGGACCATGTTACCTGTCCATCTGTCAGGTCAGCCCTCTTCAGCCAGCAGAGGTTTGTCAGATGGTCTACAACTATATCCTCGATAACCTCAAAACGCTGCGACGGCCATACCTGCCCGAAGCGGAACTCACCGTCCTGGCCTGTGCCTGCGCAGGGAACCGACCGTCCGTCAGAATCATAGCACTTCATCTGACCTGTAGCGGGAAGCACACCATATCCTTTACCACGAACAGGCCAGAGAAGAAAGAACTGTCTTTTACCACCGTAGAACATCCGTGCACCATCCATGTTAATGTACCAGGCATAGGCAGGATTGATAGCTGCTGAGGTCGATGTCCAGTACCATCCATTGAATACATTGACAAAGGGATGTCCCTCTGGCAAGGCTGGTCTCCTGGTCTGGTGACTGATAAGGCTTCGGAGTTCACGACGGTTGGGAAGACGCCAGTCAGAGAAGCCGAAGAGACCTTTCCTGTTCATGTCCTTTATGAAGTCCAGTGCCTCCTGCCAAAGCAGGGGGAATTCAGCAAGGTTTGCATTCCTTGTCCATACAAGACCGGTAAGCATATCCAGGACAGTCTGGCCCTTACGCCTGAATCGTGGCCGGGGCCAGGAAACACCTTTCCTGAACTCCCCGTCCTGGCCGCTTCCAGGACATGGGATTTCACGACCGGCTGTATCATGACAGGTTACTTGCCCGGTCTGGATATACCCTTTCAGGTTCATTAATCTCTCATCTGAAATAGGCATTCAACACATACTGTTGCATCATCCTCTGGGTATTGAAAAAAGAGCCGTTGAATGCAATGGCATGTCTCATTACCTCAATATATCGATCCCTGTATTCATAGAACATGGGGATAATAATATGTTCAAGCTTATCATAAAGTATCTGAGCATCCCTCAATCTTTCATTAGCTTCTACACCCTCGCTGTTTCTTTCTCCTATCGACCAGCCTGTCACATTCTCGATATGTCCTTCCAACCACCAGCCGTCAAGGACGCTCAGACTTGGAACACCATTCAAAGCAGCCTTCATTCCGCTGGTGCCCGAGGCCTCCATGGGAGGATGAGGGGTATTAAGCCACAGGTCAACACCGGCTACAATCATTTTTGCCAGCCGCAGGTCATAGCCCTGAAGATAAACAACCTTTATTTGGTCCTTCAATTGTTCCCCGAACCTGAAGATTCTCTTTATCAGTTCCTTACCTTCTCCATCCTGTGGGTGTGCCTTGCCTGCACAGATCACCTGCAGCCGACCAACCTTTTCGGAGATGGCCTTCAAACGCTCTGTATCCGTGAAGAAGAGATCCAGGCGTTTGTAGGGTGTTGCCCGACGGGCAAAGCCAACCGTGAATATCTCTCTGTCCATCCCGGCCCCTGTCTTCTGGTTCACATAGTTTATCAATTCCTCTTTTACCATCATATGTGCCTCAAAAACCTCGGGTTTCGGTATGCCAGAGGCCTTTCGCAGGCTGAAATTGTCCTGTCTCCAGCCAGGAATGTAACGGTCAAAGAGTTCCTGAAATGGTGGTGATGCCCATGTGGCAGCATGGATACCGTTGGTTATAGAGTCGATGCTGAAACCTTTAAACATCATGCGGGAGACCTCGCCGTGCCTCTTGGCCACTCCATTGACATAATGGCTCAGATTGAGTGCAAGATAGGTCATATTCAGGGCATGTACGTCCTCCATTTCTGAAACCTTTTTTCCTTCCTCAAGCACATGCCTGGCCAAGTTCAGGCAGAAGATGTCCTTCATCTCCAGGAATTCATCACGCTGCAGAACCTTCGCAACAAGGTCAAGAGAGAACTGGTCGTGTCCTGCTGGCACTGGTGTATGGGTGGTAAAGACGCACTTCCTTCTTACAGCCTCTATATCATCACGAGAAATAACATCTCTTCCAGCACTGCGCGCCTTCTCATCCAGCAACTCCAGCGTAAGCAGTGCCGCATGGCCTTCATTCATGTGAAATCGTTCAATATTGTGATAATTCATGGCACGGAGTATCTTCACACCACCGATTCCCAGTATCACCTCCTGACAGAGACGATAGTAATGGTCTCCTCCGTAGAGATGGTGTGTCAGTGTACGGTCCCATTCAGAGTTCTCCGGAAGATCAGCATCCAGCAGATAGACAGGAACAATGTGGCCACTTATCCCTTTTACAGAGTACTTCCAGGCACGCAGATGGACTGTTCGTCCTTCTATCATAACGGCAGTTCTCTCACTGCCCTCATGAAGAAAATCCTCCACCTTCCATTCCACAGGGTCTTCCTGCTGCCAGCCATCCTGCAAAAGCCTCTGGCGAAAATAACCCTTTCTGTAAAGAAGGGTAACGGCAACCATTGGAATGCCCAGGTCAGCAGCGGAGCGGATTGTATCCCCTGCAAGCACACCGAGGCCTCCGGCATATGTGGGCATCCCTTCGTCAAGGGCCATCTCCATTGAAAAATAGGCTATTGATCCTTTATCCATGTTTCCTCTCTTTATGTTTTAATTAATCATAAAGGCGTAGGTCATTTTAATTTCAAAAACCGCGCATTTATGGCCACAACCACTGTGCTCAGAGACATGAGCACAGCACCCATTGCAGGACTCAGGAGTATGCCGTACTTATAGAGAACACCCGCAGCAAGGGGAATGGCAAAGGTATTGTAGCCTGTTGCCCATGCAAGGTTTTGCATCATCTTCTTATAAGTGGCCTTTGCAAGTCCGATGAACCGCATCAAGGGGATTGCTTTTCACCAGGATAATGTCAGCGGTCTCTACTGCCACATCAGTACCTGCACCTATAGCTATGCCCACATCTGCCTGTGCAAGGGCAGGGGCGTCATTAACACCATCACCTGTCATTGCCACCACAAGCCCCCTTGATTGCACCTCCTTTACCTTTTCTGCCTTTTCATGGGGAAGGACCTCAGCAAAGTAATCATCCAGCCCAAGCTCCTCTGATACCCATCTGGCTACCTGACGGTTATCACCTGTCAGCATCATGCACTGTATCCCCATCTGTTTGAGTCTGGAGATTGCCTCTTTCGACTCAGGCCTTATGATATCAGCAAGCGCTATGGCACCTGCCGGCTTTCCGTCTATCAGAACAAACACCACTGTCTTGCCCTGGGAGGAGAGCTTCTCGATTCTTTCGTCATTCATCTGAATATTGCTCTCCCTGAGATATCCGGGACTGACAATCATGACATTCTTTCCATTCACTCTGCCTTCGGCTCCTTTGCCAGGAATGGCCTTGAATCCATCCACTGGATAGACTCCGTCTGAAGCTTCTACAATACCCCTGGCTATAGGATGCTCTGAATGTGCCTCCACAGATGCAGCATATTTCAGGAGTTCCTTATCCTCTATTTCCTGGAACTTAATAATATCCGTCACTCCGAATCTGCCCTGTGTGAGAGTGCCGGTCTTGTCAAATATTATGGCCTGAATGTTTCTTCCTCTCTCAAAGGCAGCACGGTCTCTTATCAGAAGTCCGTTCTTTGCAGAAAGGGCGGTAGACACTGCCACCACCAGTGGCACCGCAAGCCCCAGGGCATGAGGACATGTTATAACCATCACCGTCACCGTTCTTTCAAGGGCAAAGGCAAAGTCTTTGTTCATTATGGCAAGCCATACAAACAGGGTGATAGCACCACCTGAAATTGCAATAATCGTAAGCCAGAAGGCTGCCCGGTTTGCCAGGTCCTGTGTCTTTGATTTGCTCTCCTGTGCCTGTTTCACAAGGTCTATTACCTGGGACAGAAAAGAATCCTTGCCTGTCTTTTCAATCTCTATAATAATGGAGCCCTCTCCATTTATGGCCCCGCCTATCACCTTTGAACCTTCCTTCTTGGATACGGGGTTGGACTCGCCAGTCAGCATGGCCTCATTTACCGAGGTCTCACCCTCCACAACCACTCCGTCTGCCGGTATCTTCTCTCCTGGCTTGACCAGAACCCTGTCACCTGTCTTCAGTTCATCAAGGGGAACATCCACTGTGCTACCGTCAGGCATGATCCTGTGTGCCTCTGAGGGCATGAGTTTTGCGAGTTCTTCAAGGGCACGGGATGCACCCATTATGGATTTCATCTCTATCCAGTGCCCAAGAAGCATGATGTCAATCAGTGTGGCCAGTTCCCAGAAAAAGACCTTGCCTTCCAGTCCGAATACCACGATGCTACTGTATATGTAGGCAGTACTGATAGCAATGGCTATAAGGGTCATCATCCCGGGCTTGGCTGACTTCAGTTCGTTGAATATCCCCTTGAGGAATGGATAGCCACCATAAAAGAAGACAAATGACGAAAG
>JAADHP010000057.1 GCA_013151785.1 Nitrospirota bacterium
TCTGCCTTTTTTATTTTCTTTCCATTGTTCTATACGTAATGCAAAATATTTACTATCCTCTGAAAACGAAAAGGCATAAAGTGGCATTTCTATACTGCCTAAATCTATTGGATGTTGTTTTAATAATTTGCCTGAACTACTTATAAATTTAATCATCCCTTTTTTATTTTTTTCACTATTTGTTTCTAACAAAACAACCACTTCACCGTCAGGTGAAATTAGAGGAAGACCCTGAAAGTTCTTAATTTCCCACAATATCTGATCTTCTACTGTTGTATACTTTAAATGGCTTGAGAACTGAGACCCCCTTTCTTCAAGTATATATTTTCCATTATCAGATATTTCTAAAAATCCCTTATATGTTTTTCCTGTTTCTTTTGTAGTTAAAACAGGCATTTTTCTTCTGATATATTCTTTTCCGTTCCTATCAAACACTATCAATTCATTACTTGTTTTTACAGCCAATAAAGGAAAGTCTTTCTCTTTAATTGAGCTACGCATTTTGAAACTTCTCACTGGGGCATTGAATTTCTTCTGCCAGATTAATTGTGGTTTTTGAGGTACTTCCTTGAAATTTTTTTCTTCAAGAATTTTTTCTTCTTTGTCTTTACATCCAGAAATAGACGATAGAAGAATAGAGAATACTATACAATAAATTATCACTTTAAAAAAATTCCTCTTCATTTCAGTTCCTCTAAAGGTTTTATTTGAATCTTCTGGTTTGCTGATTTTTGTTAAAGATAGATTTCTAAAACTCAATCTCTCTTCCCCTCTCCTTCTTCCCTCCTGCTTACCACTCGGACAGGCTTTGTATTTATTAGCATATTTCATGTCTGTATTTCAACTTTTTTAAAAGTATATCCTGTTCAGAATCAGGTTAAGTCCTGATGATAACTTGCCTTTTAATCCGTAAAAAGGTTAATCTATATAAATTTGGATTGGAAGGGAGGAAAAATAATGATTACCATATCTGATGCCGCAGCAGATAAGGCAAAGGAGATACTTTCTCAGGAGGGGAAAGATGGCTGGGGGCTCAGGATTTATATATATGGTGGAGGCTGATCAACCTCTTATGGCCTTGACCTGGCTGAGAATCCCCTGGAAGGGGATCAGGTGATAGAGAAAAACGGACTGCGTGTCTTTATAGATAGCTATACCTTTAATATGCTTTCAGGTATGGAGCTTGATTATGTTGACAACGGTATGGTAGAGGGTTTTGTTCTAAAGGGTGCCCAGCCACCCTCATCCTGTGGACCTAATTGTGGCAGCACCTGTTGATGAAGAGCATACTTTATTGATTGCGCACAACTTTAATATCAATAACTCGGCACCAGCGTTTCAAGATATAGTGAATTAAGCGTGACTTTTTAAAAACAACCTATCAAAGGAACAATAATGTTTCCCATTCACAGACCACGAAGACTGAGAAGGACTGAATCAATAAGAAGGATGGTTCGAGAGACCATCCTTACACCTGATGATTTTATCTATCCTCTTTTTGTAGTTGCTGGTTCAGGGATTAAAAAACCCATAAACTCTATGCCTGGATGCTTTCAGGAATCAGTTGATGAGGTTGTAAAGACTGCTAAAGAGATACACTCCCTTGGTATCCCGGCAATTATACTCTTTGGTATTCCTGAGCACAAGGATGAGCTTGGCTCAGAAGCCTATGCTCCGCATGGCGTTGTACAGACTGCCATAAAGGCTATAAAAGACGCTGTGCCTGACCTTGTGGTGATAACAGATGTCTGTATGTGTGAGTATACAAGCCACGGACATTGTGGGGTGGTCAAGGATGGAGAGGTACTCAATGACCCCACCCTCGAACTATTACAAAAAGAGGCCCTTTCCCATGCACAGGCAGGTGCTGATATGGTTGCACCTTCAGATATGATGGATGGCAGGGTTGCTGCCATCAGGGGGATTCTTGACAGTGAAGGCTTCAGCCATATCCCTATAATGAGCTATGCAGCAAAATACGCCTCTGCCTTTTATGGACCTTTCAGGGAGGCTGCTGAATCAGCCCCTCAGTTCGGCGACAGAAGATCCTATCAGATGGACCCACCAAACAGACGTGAGGCATTGAAGGAGGTAGCCCTGGATATTGAGGAAGGAGCAGATATTGTTATGGTGAAACCTGCCCTCTCCTATCTTGATGTAATCTCAGATGTAAAGGAGAATTTTGATCTGCCTGTGGCTGCCTATAATGTGTCAGGAGAGTACTCCCTTGTGAAGGCAGCTGCACAGCTTGGCTGGATTGACCATGACAGGGTAATGCTTGAAATACTCACCTCTATTAAAAGGGCAGGGGCTGATATGATTCTCACCTATTTTGCACCTGAGGCAGCCCGCTTACTTTCATAAAATCAGTCATATCTCTCCAAAATGCATAGAAACAAGGCGGAGCACCTCATAAAAATAAGACAATCCACAGGATTAGTCTCTGCCAGAACCTGTGTTGATAGGCAGAGTGAAATCCAGAAGAGGTATGAATTGGAAAGGGGCTGAGGTGGTGAAGAAGACCATGTAGCAATACTCAAAAGCGTACAGGGTGAACTCCTGCCACCTGAACCCTGTTTATTCCTGTTCTGAACCTGATTCAGTATTGATTCAGTGTATATTTTTTTAACTGTCACCCTGAATTTATTTCAGGGTCTCCTTCCTGTTCATTCTAAATCTAAAGACGAGATGCTGAAATAAATTCAGCATGACAAACCCCACCCATCAACCCATCCACTCATCTACTCATCTACTGCTAACCGCCTACTGCTCACTGTGGACAAAGGTGTGGGCATTTTTTCAAACCATTTGAGCCGTTCAAACAGTTCAAACCGTTTAAACCGTTTTTTTCTTCGGTACCCCGCCTTATCCAGGGCTTATCAATTTATTTTGGACACCAATGAGAATCGGTGTTTATTGATTAGATAATCGTCGATTTATTGCCCTTGCAGCTATCACGCCAGAAGCAGATGCCTGTATAAGCCCCCTGCTGACACCTGCACCATCACCTGTGGCAAAGAGGTTTTTTACCTCTGTTTCAAGTTCCTCTGTAAGCATGATCTTTCTTGAATAAAACTTGACCTCCACACCATAGAGTAATGTATGACGTGAGGCAACTCCTGGCACCACATGCTCCATGGCATCAAGCATCTCCACAATGTCTGTAAGAAACCTGTAAGGAAGTACAAAACTGAGGTCCCCGGGAGTGGCATCCCTTAATGTGGGTCTTACGATACCCTTCTGAATCCTCTCAGGTGTGGAGCGACGGCCCCTTCTTAAGTCACCAAGACGCTGCACAAGTACACCTTGGCCAAGGAAGTTTGCAAGCCTTGCAATGTATCTGCCATAGGAGAGGGGTTCATGAAAGGGCTCTGTAAAATATGTGCTTACAAGGAGGGCAAAGTTGGTGTTGTCTGTTTTATGTTCTGCGTAACTGTGGCCATTAACAGTCCAGAGTCCTTTGAGATACTCCTTTACCACCTCTCCGTAGGGATTAACACAGAAGGTCCTTACTCTATCATCAAAGGCCTTTGAATAGTAGATAAGCTTAGGCTCGTAGGTTATTGATGTAAAGGGTTCCAGCACTGATGCAGGCACCTCGACACGAACACCTATATCTACAGGGTTGTTCAAAAGGGTGAGATTAAGCCTCTTTGACTCCCTTTCCAGCCACTGGGCACCTTCCCTGCCAGGTGCCACCACAACAAAAGGGGCCATATACTCTTTCCCCTTCATAGTCCTTATACCTTTAACAGTCCTGTTTTCTACAATCAATCGGGTAACCTTTTCCTCAAAGAGGATATCTATCCTTTCATTCACGAATTCCCTTATCCTTGTCAAGACCTCACGGCATCGTTCCGTACCGATATGTCTTACCTTTGAATGGACAAGGATAAGGTCATTTTTTGAGCAGAGGTTTTTCAGCCGCTCTATTTCGCCCATTCTTTCACCGTATACATAATCAGGCGCTCCGAACTCCCTGTAAATACCATCCACATAATGAATGAGTTCAGATAACTCATTATCCGGGATATATTCAGAGAGATAACCACCCACCTCTTTTGAGAGGCTTAATTTGCCATCGCTGAATGCACCAGCACCACCCCAGCCACTGAGAAGTGCACATACAGAGCATGCCTTGCATGATATATCCCTTATCATCATGGGGCACTGCCGTTCCTTGATGTCCCTGCCCTTTTCTACAAGGAGTATCCTGAGGTGAGGTTGTTTTTTGAGTAGTTCCAGTACAGTGAAGATTCCTGATGGACCTGCTCCTACCACAATAACATCGTATGTTGCTTTATCATTCATATAGTTAGATTATACCTGAATCCAGCGATAAAGTTATAGCAGTGGCATGGTAGAGTCTTACACATCCCATACACCTCAGAAAATCTTTTGATTTTCCGGGGCCCCTCTTGTTTTAAAAACTGAAAAAAGTCATTACTCTCCAGAAAGATTCTGTAAAGAAATTATGAAAGGCAGGGTGCCGAAGAAAAATAATGCCCACACCTTTGTCCACGGTATTTTATACCAGCAACACAGGTGTTTTTTGTCACCCTGAACTTGGTTCAGGGTCTCATATGTCTTTGTTTTATCAAGATGCTGAAACAAGTTCAGCATGACATTTTTACCGGACATTACTCATATACTCTGAAAAATTAGACAATAGACAGCTCACTGCTTACTGTTCACTGCTCACTATTAAACTGGCTCATAGTTTTTTCTTGAGTATCCCATAGAGGTGGTGGTAGCGTTTTCTCATGTTTTCATCAGCAGTACCTGAAAACCTTAATGATTCATAATTTCTTTAC
>JAADHP010000188.1 GCA_013151785.1 Nitrospirota bacterium
CCTCTATAACGGTCATGCCCTGAACGCCTATGTCTGTAAGTGCCTTTCTTACCTCGTCAAGCCTGTAATGCTTGATAACTGCTGATACCAGTTTCATACAGGATTCCTTTGAACGGCAAATGGTTGCCGTTTTCCTTATTATACTGGATTCCTACATTTTTGTCAACTTGATTCCAGATCCCCAAAAATGCCGATAGAAAAAGGTCTGAACAAAAGCAGGCATACAGGTATTGCCTTTGAAGGGCTTCGGAAATAAAGAGTCTTCAACATCTCCTGAGATTCTGACCTCCGTCAGAATGACAGATGATGGCAGTGTCATGCTGAACTTGTTTCAGCATCTCCTCTTTAGATTCCGAGTCAAGCTCAGAATGACACCTCATTTGTCATGCCGAATTCAGTTCGGCATCTGGTCTTTCAGAGTCCGGGAAAGCCTGAAAATAGATTCAGGGTGACACAAAAGTGTGATTTGCATTATTTTCAGGAAGTGCCCTGTGTTGTTGGCATTTTATACTGGATAGGTGTGGGCCTGTTTATTGTATAATTTCACATGAAACAAAGAAAGCCACACACGGTTCCCCGCTATGTAATTATAGGTTTCTTCATACTCGGGCTTGTTTCTGCCGTGGCCTACAGGGCAATCGTAGTTATACAGCATATAGATCCGCAGTGGGTAAGACCTGTCTGGTACATGGGTACAGTGGGATATCTGTTGTTTTTCCTTTACCGTTATTCCATCAGCAGAAAGAGAAAGCATACAATAAGAGACTATCAGTTAATCGAAAAGGTGAAGGCCAATGCATGCCTTACTGACAATGACAGGGAGGCGGTTGTTTATCTACTTCAATCCCTTAAGAAGTCAATGGAGGACAGGAACTACTTCATCATATTTATACTCTCAATAATTGCCATTATTGTGGATCTGATACTTTCGTGAAGCAGAAGATCATTTTTTTCTGAACCACTCTTTACTGCCAGCATCATAACAAATCAGATACTCCTCCCCGGTGTTAACTCCTATAACCCTGAAGTACCTCTTTCTTTTCTTGAAATGAATATCCTCTTCCAGCCACTCTGAGATAACCTTTACAAGTACGGGGTGGTTATCAAGAAAGATCTCTCTTGGCTTTTCACTCCCCTTGATGCCAGCATAGGCTCTTACCCTTATTCTTTCCCAGAGGTCTTCCATAACACCTTTTAAATCACACAATTTAGCCCCGGAGACAGGGATAATGAAGACTGCTATGATCGTTATGATTTGGGTACAAGAACACTCAACACCTTATGCAGCAACCATTTCTGATGTTGAAACTTCTTCCCAGTGAATCATAGATCATCTCATCTGTGATATCAAGTACAGCTACAGCGCCCTTTATGGCAAGGCAGATCTTGTTTCTCTGGATCAGGGGGTTTTCTTGATGATAGTGGCCATAGACTATTTTTTTCCCATAATCACGTGTGTCTTTCAGGAAGTCGTCATCTCCCCAGAGGACAAAACCATCAGAATACATGCCCTGTTCTGAAAGAGGCAATCCTGTTTCAATGCCCGCGTGAGTAAAAAAATAGTTTTCTGTTTCATGGGTAAGGAGTGTTTCCTCTAAAAACTGTATGTGTTCCCGGGGGAATATACTCCTCATAAAATCGACAGTTTCTTCTTTATTGAGGGCAACCTCAGAATTTCCCTTTTTAATAAAATAGCCATCCACACCATAAAAGATTCTATCGGGGTCTTCACCGTAGGAGCTTATACAGGCCCTGCCCTGACCGTATTCAAGCCATGTGTACCAGTACTGCTCATCACCTGACAACAGCTTGAGGATGATGTCTTCATGGTTGCCTCTGAGGAATATATGTTTTTGTTCTTTTTTCAGGTGAACGAGGTAGTCCATCACCTCTTTCGATTTGCTGCCCCGGTTGATGTAGTCGCCAAGGAAGACAAGTCTGCTGTCCGATGTGTAGCCTGCATATTCAAGAACAGTAATAAGACTGTCATACTGTCCGTGAATGTCACCAACAACAAGTATCTTTTCCTTCATATAATTATATTACACATTCTTTGAAGAATCTGTCTTCTATCTTGCTGTACTGGCCTCGTACCATACTGGCTGCATCCCTGAGCACTTTTATCACCTCTGCCTTCTTGCCAAGTATATCTATAGTCTCTCTGAAGAGCCCTGTTGCAATGGGCTTAAGTTTTATATACTGGTCATAATAAAGAGTTTGTGGTGAGGTTCGTGAAAGATTGACGATCTCTTCAATCCCCAAAGCCCATTCCCGGCCGTAGAGGTTCCTTACATATTGAATGAGGTCTTTCTTGGTCAAAGGGATATAACCCTTTGCTGGAAGCGTGAGATAAAGCATCCTCAGGATTACCTTCAGGAACATTTCCACATTGTCAAGACCGCTGCAATCCGCTTTTCTGCTGCAGCACTCCCTGGAACACCCTTTCCCCTTTATGTTCTTTTCAAGATTTGTAAGGGAACCATAATACTGGATAGCAACATATTCGTAGAATGCCTTGAAATAATAGCTCCGTTCAGGTAAAGCAGGATGATATTTTTTGAATAAACTCTTGAGATAACCATCATCCTTCAGAATCACACCATAACGAATGGAGAATGAAAAGGGACTGGAAAGCCTGAACATCTCTTCTGTGTAGTCAGGCCCAAGGACGATAAATTCCTTCTTTTTCCTATCACCTTTCAGAGAGAGGTCTATTTCATGCTCAAAAACCATGTCCCTTACCCGCTCAAAGCCATCCTTTCTGGCAATTATTACGATATCAATATCTGAGTTGTCTTCATTAATTCCGTATGCAGAGCTTCCGATAACCACCATGCTATGAAGGTCTTTCAGAATGGGTTTCAGAAATTCCAGTTCTCTTTCAATCTCTCTCCTGATATCCTCGGAAAGGACAGGTGTTCTTTTGTTTATTACAAGGATTGGCCTTTCTTCGGCTGCTTCCCCTCTTAGAGATCTCCAGAACTGTACTGCAGAGTAGATACCATGAGATATGAGAGTGCCTGTGACAGCTCCGAGTACAATGAAGACTGTGCCTGTCAAGAACAGTCCCAGCACAGTACCGGTAATTGCAAGAATACGAACAAGGATTTCTGACTGGATACTGACTCCGATAAGTTTAGGGATAAGGATTAACGTGGCCCGGCTGCTCAGATAAAGGGCCGGAATTAGTCCAAACAGTACATAAAGAATCCCGCCTGCAAGAGCTCCTATATTCCGTCCTTTTCTTATCAGTGCGCTTTTCTTTAACATTTTTCACCTCTTGGTATTAGAAGCAGCATGAATCATGCCACACAAAACTTATGGATATTCAAGCCTTTTTATTTAAAAACAACTGCAATTCTGCAAAAAGGTTTGCAGAATTGCAGTGAAGCTCTCCGACCAGAGGTCGGGGCATTCTGGCAGTTTTCGTAAAACGGTATGTATTGTCCCTTCATAGCCCAAGCCTGAAAAAGAAACAGACCGGTAGTTCCGGGTTCAGGACTTGACATTATTTATAAAATTAATTTATTATTAGATTAGAATATTTAATGCATGGAGGCAGTCATGTCAACGATGGATTTCAAACTATATGGGCTTTGCATAGAGAGGCTGAAATACCAGATAAGGCTTGCTGAAGAAAGGGTTCGGAAATCACCCCATAGTTTTAACAGTCGGGTGGTTCTTGAAGGTTATCAGACTTCGGATGTGGAAGAAATAGTGGATCTACTCGAACTCTACGATATAGACCGGAAGGACAGGGTCAGCCTGATAAGCAAACTCCAGGAGCTTGCAGAAAATGCATCGCTTCTTGTGAGAAGGGGTATAGAGTTTGATTTTGACAATGAGGGAAACCTCTGTCTGTATCTGAAATTAAATGCAGGGAGTTAGAATCTCCATCTGCTGATCTTTCTTATATCCACCCCCCTGTAACAACCAGACTTTAACAGTTCAACAAGGTTATGCTCGTTCACGGGACGATAAAATTCCGTATAACACTGCCCAACCTCA
The DNA here is from genome assembly GCA_013151785.1 of Nitrospirota bacterium. GTDB lineage: Bacteria > Nitrospirota > Thermodesulfovibrionia > Thermodesulfovibrionales > JdFR-85 > JAADHP01. The sequence goes on from JAADHP010000188.1 coordinate 4,009, forward strand.
AAAGGCTCATGGGCATCAGAACCACCTGTAAAGGGCATCCCTAACTCTTTTGCAAGCTCAACAGCCATCATATTGTAGGAGTGATGGTTATAACCATTAAAACCCTCTATAGCTGTAAACCCCTTGTTATGCCTTATGGAGTCTCCAAGACTGTTATTGCCCCTGAAGGGATGTGCGGGGATAATGACACCGCCTTCCCTGGTAACCACCTCGATCAACTCTGAAACATCTGGATATTTACCAATCAGCCTGTCAGTGTTTACACCAAAAACAAGACAATGCCCCTCCCTGGTGGAAAACTCAACACCTCTGAAAACAAGAATATGCCCATTGAATTTCTCCCTCAGAGCCTCAACAGGCTCAGATGCCTCGAAAGAGTAGTGCTCTGTAAAGACAATTCCATCAAGTCCCAGCTCAATAGCCCTCTCCACTATCTCCTCAGGCTCTGAAGCAGAATCACCACTGTATTTTGAATGCACATGAAGGTCAATCTTAAACATCAGCAATGGGGTCACCTATTAATCTTAAAATAGTGATTGACTATCCAGTCAACTTTATAGGCACACAGGTATTTCCTGCTTTTTGCAGAGCTTTGTCTATCCGCATTTTTGGGTATGAAAAATTCACTTGACAAATGCCTTTTTAACAGGTGGCCCTGTCTTATTGTCTCTGTCTTACAGCCATCCCGGCCATTGGCAGACCTGTGGTGAAATATTAAAATATACATAATCCTGATCATATCATATGTCCATGGCAGAGCCTCAATACGCCTCTCTCACCAGGGAAATACGACAAAAGGCAAG
>JAADHP010000298.1 GCA_013151785.1 Nitrospirota bacterium
TCTTCTGACTGATGCCTGAAGACTGGCGAAGCCTGGCGCATAAATTAGCAAAGAGGGTTATAGAGATCTGTAGGAGGTTTCCCTCAACAGATGAAGGCAGGATAATGATGAAGACAGGATAATAAAGAATCAATCCATTGTTGTGATATAATAAGTCAAGGCTATAATACAAGAGGGCGTTTTGGATAGACAGAAAATAGTATTATACTGGCTCACAACTTCTGATGACGACTGGACAGTAGCACAACATCTCTTTGAAAAAGGAGACTATACTTATGCGTTATTTTTTGGACATTTAACGGTTGAAAAGTTATTAAAAGCATTATATGTACATAAAACAGGAAACACTCCTCCATATACACACAGACTCGTATATCTTGCTGAAAAAGCAGGACTAAAACCTTCTGAAGAACAATTGGAATTACTGGAAATTATCACTGATTTCAATATTGAGGCAAGATATCCTGATGAAAAATTTATGTTTAAAAAAAGATGCACGAAAGAATTTACAGAGGCATATCTTCAAAAGATTGAGGTGATAAGAGAATGGCTGAAAAAACAGATAAGATAGTAACAGTAGTTAGAAAATATATAGAAGAACTCGAAAGTAGAGGAATCAGGGTTATAGAAGTCATGATATTTGGCTCTTATGCAAAAGGCACCTTTAGAGAGGACAGCGATATTGATATTGCCATTGTTTCGCCTGATTTCTCAGGAGACAGATTTGCAGATAGAAGATTAATAGTTCCATTAAGGAGAAAAATTGACAACCGGATAGAACCTATTCCTTTCAGGCCTGAAGATTTTAATGATGGTGGGTTTTTTGCTGAAGAAATAAAGAAAACAGGGATAAAAGTCAAATAAACATCCTAACTCACTTGCCACCTGACTCACTACTTCAGCGGGACTATCCGCCTGTGGTGGAGTCATGAGTCAACAGTCAGGAGTCAGGAGGGAAGAGGGTTTTTAAACTGNNNNTCTTCTGACTGATGCCTGAAGACTGGCGAAGCCTGGCGCATAAATTAGCAAAGAGGGTTATAGAGATCTGTAGGAGGTTTCCCTCAACAGACGAAGGCAGGATAAGGCTACTCGGCTGAAAGCTATTAAATTTAGCCCCAATCCAGGCTGTAAGAATAACAAAGAATAGCTGAAAGCAGTGGTATGGTAGAGTCTGAAGGGTTTTGAATTTTGCACAAGATTGGACATCAGGGGCTTTGCCCCTGAGACCCCGGAGGAAAGGAAAAAATTATACTCTGGCAACATCTGTCCAATATAAAAAGGCAGGGCACCTCATAAAAATAATGCAATCCACAGGAATTAAACCAGTACATGAGTATGCATTATTTAATGGTCTCATAGACTCTGAAAGACCAGATGCCGAAACTGAATTCGGCATGACAATCCATTCCACATCCATACTTCTCATCCACTCATCCACTGCTTATTGCTTGCTGTTCACTGTAGACTTCTGACTGTATCTATTACATCCTGCCTTATCCATATCTTATTAATTTATTTTGATTCTGTACCCCAGAAAGTCTGAGGGTTTTCTGGAACCTCCAATTGAAGGACATACAAAAGACTGTCATTTCCTGACAAGTTTATATCCCTGAATTGTTTTTATAAGCCTATATCTGTACAGCACCTTTTTCTTCGGACAACACATTGGATCAAATGGTCCGTGTGTCAGTAGCTTGATTTCTATGATGCCCGAAGAGATTCTGATAGTTTTAATACGAACCCTGTCACCAAGAAGGAGGGTGTCCACATTCACCGGTTTTCCCTTATCATTTACAACTGCAGAGAGGTAATAAAAAATACCACTCCCACCACCATTCCATGACAGGACAACCGCAGCATCTGATAGACCATCTTTATTCAGGTCGCCAAGTGCTGCTGTTTCAAACTCAACCCAGTAGGCATAGGGAAAGCCATCTATCCCCGGAGTTTTGATAAACTTTCCGTCACGGAGTTTTACCTCTTCTTTCTCTAACTTGTAGACAGAGTTTTCTAAAGATGTAATCGTCAGGGAGGATGTCTGCAGACCAGCTACAGAACTCGTTAAGTAAAGCATTATGCCCGATAGAAGAATTATGGATAATATTACTCTCATGATCATTATTATTTTAAGATAATTACCTTAGCCAGATACAAGGATAAAAACATTTCCAAAATATTTCCTTTCCTGCTTGTCAAGAATACAGTGGTTTTTTATTATGATATAATAATTTGAGGTGGAAACATGAAATATTCAAAAAACGAGTATGAGAAGTTCCTTGATAGATGCAGGAGGGTTGAGGAGAAGATCAAAAGGGAGATTCCTGATATAGATCCCCATGATCTGCATCTTATAGTAAGGAATTTATTGATGCCAAGAAAATGGGGGAGAAGATTTCTGCTGAAGCGTAAAAGAGGCATTTATGTCCCCTGATGAGATACTCCTTGAAAAGGTTGTTGAGACCCTGAGAAAGATAAAATTAGAGGCTATTCTGATAGGGAATGTAGCGTCGGTCCTGCAGGGAGTGCCAGTTATGACACAGGATTTTGATTTTTTTGTCCGAGACACTGCATTGAATAGAAAGAAAATAGGGAACTTTGCTAATGAACTGGAACTCACTATATACAAAAGAGATGATGCCCTGACTGATGTCGTAACTGCTGAGGGAAAGGACCTGATAGTGGATTTTGTTTTTAAGCTTGCACCAGATCAGAAATTTGAAAGCGTAAGGAGCCGGGCAAGAAAGATAAAAATCGGAAAAAGATATTGTCTTGTAGCTGATCTTGAAGATATTTTAAAGTCAAAGAAATTTGCCAATCGTCCGAAAGACAGGGCAGTCATAGAGTTGATTGAAAATACACTGAGGATCAAAAAAGTTCTAAATAAGTAAGTGAATAAGGTTTTCTAATGAAAAACAAGATAAGGAACATCCTCGTCTGCGTGGCAGGGGCAACGCCACAGGTAATCACAGAGACAATCTATGCCCTTTCAAAGAAGTCACCTCCTGTTCATGTGGAAGAACTCCATGTTATAACCACTGCCCATGGAAAGAAGCTGATAAAGGAGAAACTTCTGGATGATGGCATCCTTGAACAGCTTCTCACAGAGTACAAACTACCCCCTATCAGATTTACAGAGGAATCCATTGTGGTGATTAATGATTCCGAGGGCAGACCACTGAATGATATCCGTAACGATATGGACAATGAAGCAACAGGTGACATTATCACCGGTTTTATAAGGGCGATGGCTGACAGAGAAGATGTTGCCCTTCACTGCTCTATTGCCGGAGGAAGAAAGACGATGAGCTTTTATCTTGGCTCTGCACTCCAGTTGTTTGGCCGTCCCCGGGACAGGCTCTACCATGTTCTTGTAACACCCGAGTTTGAAAACAATCCTGAATTCTTTTATCCTCCAAAGAAGCCGAAGCGGATAAGGTGCAGAATGCCCGATGGTACGGAAAAACTGATTTCAACAAGGAAGGCAGAGGTGCATCTTGCTGACCTGCCCTTTGTTCTTCTCCGTAACAGGATTTATATTGAAGGCAAAACCTTCAGAGAGATGATAGATGATGCAAAGGATAGCATTGCCCTTGCAATCAGCCATAGTCCGTTGAAAATCAGTCTGAAAAACAGATGTGTAAGTATAGAAAACAAAATAATTTATCTTCAGCCAGTACTGCTTGCCTTTTATACACTTCTTGCTGACCGGAAGAAAAAATATTGTTCCAGGAAAGACCGAAAGCACTGCGAGGACTGTTCTGGTTGTTATCTCTATATAAATGATCTCGCAGGCATGGACATGCTTAAAAGAATTGAAAATATATATGTCAGGATTTATGGCCAGTCATCAAGGCTTGAAAATGAAAACTGGCAAAAACACAGAGAGAAAAAGGGAATATCCAAGGAGATAATAAGACAAAACTTTTCAAAGATTAACAGCAGAATCAGAGAATGCCTTGCGGATCCGGATTTATATCTAATATCCGGCCAGAGAGTCTATGGCTCTACACGTTACGGACTGAGGGTAGATAAAACAAGGATTGAAATTGATGATTAACATTCATTATATTTGAGGATTCAGGTAAAAGATGAAAAGGATAACTATATTTATTGATGAAGAGATCCTCTATGAGCTTGAGGAACTGGCGGAAGAAGAGCAAAAGACCAATTCCGAAATAATAAGAGAGGCAATAACAAGATTTGTAAGAGAGAAAAGAAAGAAGAAAGGACTTTCAATAGCATGTATTGCAGAAAGTGGCAGAAAAGATATAGCAGAAAAACATGAGCAATTACTCTGAAGAAAACTAAACCCAGATCTAGTGATAAAGTGATAGCAGTGGTATGGTAGAGTCTTACACATCATTCTCAGCAGCCATCCCTGGCTGCTTCCGAGGGAATTTTGCGATTCACCCTCCTGGTGAATCTTGTGCAAAATTCAAAACCGTTCAGACTCAACCATACCACTGCTTTCAGCTATCCATTGTTATTCTTACAGCTGGATTTGAGTTACATTTGGATTTGGGGTAAAGGTTCTTTAATGCGAATACCATACAATAGATTCTCACTGATCCTGCAGGCAGAAGAGGAGATAACCCTGCCAGCATACAAGGGGGCAACCCTGCGCGGTGCCTTTGGGGTGGCATTTAAAAGAATAGTCTGTGCACTCAGGAAGGAGGATTGTTCCGAATGCCTTCTCAGTGGAAGATGCATCTATTTTCAGATATTTGAGGCAAGGGCAGAGGGAGAAAATCCCCTTGGCAGGGTAAAGACCATACCAAAGCCTTTCGTGATTGACCCTCCGGATGATGAAAAGAACCTGTTTGTGCAAGGAGAGGCTCTGAAGTTTACCCTTACCCTGATAGGCAAAGCAACAGAGTATATACCATACTTCATCTACACCTTTGATGAACTTGGCAGGATGGGAATAGGCAGGAAAAGGGGCAGGTACATTCTCAGAGAGGTTATTGATCTGGACAGTAATACCACTGTCTACAACCACGACAGAAAGATACTTGAGGCTGTGGAGAGAAAAACAATTGACCTCTCTGAAGCCATAGAAGACTTTATCCACCCTGCTGTTAAAGATAATGATACTGAACTGACAGTCCGGGCAGTCACACCAATCAGGATAAAATACGGGCGTCATTATACTGCGGAGCTTGAGTTCCACATCCTGATAAGGCAGCTTCTGAGGAGGCTTTTTCTCCTCTGGTATTTTCATGGGGATTATGATAGTGAATATTATGAGACCATCAGGGAATATCACAAAAATGCAATCAGACTGGCTGAGAAGGTAAGAACCAAAAAGGCATCTCTCTACTGGTACGATTGGGAACGTTACTCAACCCGTCAAAAGGCAAGGATGAAGCTTGGTGGAGTACTTGGCTCTGTTACCTATGCGGGTCCGGTAGAGCCTTTTAATGCCTTTCTGAAGGCAGGAGAGATTTTTCATGTAGGCAAGGGAACAACCTTCGGCCTTGGGAAGTATATTTTAATCTGATATAATAATCATATGAATGATCAACTTATAGAGAAATTAAAGTGTTTTTCCAGAGAAAAGGCTGATAAATACAAAATCGGTGCTGCCTTTATATTTGGCTCTTATGCAGAAGGTGTGACCTTACAGTATTTTTTGAAATTTTAAGAAACCTTTCCAGAACATTTCCGAAATATTTCTTTTCTTGTTATTCCCTGCCAGCTCCATTCAAAATAGAATCATGACAATGGTATCAGGTAAAAACAGGAAGTTATATGCAGCACAGGTGGTATCAATTT
>JAADHP010000213.1 GCA_013151785.1 Nitrospirota bacterium
ACTATCAAAAGATCAAAAAAGCCATCTCAAGGAAAAAGATAGAAAGCAGGGATGAAACCCTCTGGCGATATAAGGAACTCCTGCCCATAGATAAGGAACCCCAGGCAGGGCTATACTCTGGTTTTACACCCCTTGTGAAGGCTGACAACCTTGGAAAAGAACTTGGATTGAAGGAACTTTATATTAAGGACGACACTGTGGCTCACCCAACATTTTCCTTTAAGGACCGTGTGGTGGCTGTTGCCCTTACAAAGGCAAAGGAGTTTGGGTTTGACACTGTTGCCTGTGCCTCCACAGGTAATCTTGCCCATTCTGTTTCAGCCCAGGGTGCAAAGGCTGGTTTTAACAGGTTTATATTTATTCCGGCAACACTGGAAGAATCAAAAATCACCTCATCTCTGGTTTTCGAGCCCCATCTTATTGCAGTAGACGGCAATTATGATGAGGTAAACAGGCTCTGTAGCGAGATAGCAAACAGATACAGATGGGCATTTGTTAATATAAACATCCGTCCCTATTATGCAGAAGGGTCCAAGACCATAGGCTTTGAAATAGCGGAACAGCTTGGCTGGAAGGCACCAGACAATGTAGTGGTACCGTGTGCAAGTGGCTCACTGTTGACAAAGATATGGAAGGCATTCAAGGAACTGAAGGAGGTTGGCCTTTTAAGGTCTGCTCACACAAAGGTCTTTGCTGCCCAGGCAACGGGATGCAATCCGATTGTAACAGCCATCAAGAACGACACAGATGTGATCAGACCCATAAAACCTGACACTATTGCCAAAAGCCTTGCCATTGGAAATCCTGCAGACGGATATTATGCCTACGCTGCTGTAAAAGAATCAGGTGGATATGGCGAGGAGGTAACAGACGATGAGATTGTTGAGGGCATGAAGTTGCTTGCCCGCACCGAGGGAATATTTGCAGAAACAGCAGGTGGTGTTACTGTAGCAGTGACGAGGAAACTTGTACAACAGGGCCATATCGGTAAAAACGAGGTTACAGTGATATGTGTAACAGGTAATGGACTGAAAACTCGAGAGGCACTTGATGGTAAAATGGCCTCACCTATTTACATAAAACCTAACATCGATGCCTTTGAAGAGGTACTGAAAAGGATTTAAATACTGAAATTGAATGTTTTTGATTTTTAATGGAGAAAGGAGGTAGCCATGGCTGTAAAGGTAAGGATTCCCACGCCACTTCAGAGACTCACAGAAGGCAAAGAAGAGGTAGAGGGCAAACCTGGCAAGCTCATAGACCTGATAATGGAACTTGACAAACAGTACCCAGGCCTTGCCGAAAGGGTCTCTGAGAACGGAAAAATCAGACGTTTCGTGAATATCTATGTAAATGAAGAAGATGTTCGATTTCTCAATGCTGAGGAGACAGAGATCAAGGATGGCGATGAAGTCTCAATTGTACCTGCTATTGCAGGGGGAAGGGGGATTTAATGAAACTCAGGGTAAAGCTCACTTTCCCACAACACCTTATAAAGGAACCTGTACTCTTCACCATGGCCAAAAAGTATGATGTGATGCCAAACATCAGACGTGCCAGGGTAACAGAAACCGTGGGAGAGATGATACTGGAACTGGAAGGCGAGGAGAAGAACCTTGAAGATGGTATTCAATCCCTGAGAGATCAGGGGGTAGAGGTGGAGTTAGTGGAGGGTGATATAATAGAATAAAGAAGGAGGATTACCTGTATATGAGCCAGAGTGAGTCACAAGTGTCCGGTCAGTCCACTGACCAGGAAGACCGAATGTGCCGAAGATGGCGAGGTATTATAAATGAATATAGAAGTTTCCTGCCAGTAAACATTAATACCCCTGTGATTACCCTCTTTGAGGGTAACACACCTCTTTTGAATGCGGTCAACTTCAAAAAAGAGCTTGGGTTAGATATCGAGCTTTACTTTAAATATGATGGAGCAAATCCAACCGGCTCTTTTAAGGACAGGGGAATGACCCTTGCAATCTCAAAGGCAATGGAGGAAGGGGCTAAGGCTGTCATATGTGCATCTACAGGAAACACCTCTGCATCTGCTGCTGCTTATGCTGCACGGGCAGGGATCAAGGCGATTGTTCTGATTCCAGAGGGCAAGATCGCCCTTGGCAAACTGGTACAGGCACTTATACATGGTGCAGAGGTGATCCAGATCGAGGGAAACTTTGATCAGGCCCTTAACATTGTCAGGGAGATGGTAAAGAAATATCCCATTACGCTTGTGAATTCTATAAATCCCTATCGTCTTGAAGGACAGAAGAGTGCTGCCTTTGAGGTAGCTGACCAGTTAAACAGGGCACCTGATTTCCACGCACTGCCTGTAGGCAATGCAGGGAATATTACTGCATACTGGAGAGGGTATAAGGAGTATTACAAGGCAGGTCTTATAGATTCTTTGCCAAAGATGCTTGGATTCCAGGCTGCAGGTGCAGCACCCATTGTTCGGGGAAGACCGGTAGAAAGACCCGAAACTGTGGCAACTGCAATAAGGATTGGTAATCCTGCAAGCTGGAAGTATGCAGTAGAGGCAAGAGACGAATCAGGAGGCACTATTGAATCTGTTACTGATGACGAGATACTGACAGCCTACAGGTATGTCGCACAATTGGAAGGTATCTTCTGTGAGCCTGCATCAGCCGCCTCTGTAGCAGGGGTGTTAAAGCTCCACAGAGCAGGCTATTTCAGAGGTGGTGAGACAGTGGTGTGCACCCTCACAGGACATGGACTTAAAGACCCTGACATTGTTTTTTCTGTTGCTGAAACTCCCAGGAAGGTTGCCCCCAGAATAGAGGCAGTGGAAGAGATTCTATCCCATGTACTGAACTTCTGACCCCTCTCCATGGATTAGAATAAACAGTTCATTCTCTGATATAATAATTAACTTACCTAATACAAATAAGGATTGAAATGAAATATATCATACTGATAGGTGACGGAATGGCTGACAGGCCACTGAAGGAATTGGACGGCAGGACTCCTCTTCAGGCTGCCTTTACACCCAATATGGACAGGCTTGCAAAGCAAGGAATTCTTGGCTCTGTCAGGACAATTCCTGAAGGGTTTCCACCTGGCTCTGACGTTGCAAACCTCAGCATTCTTGGCTATGATCCAAGACAGTTCTACTCAGGCAGGGCTCCACTGGAGGCAGCAAGCATGGGTATCGAGCTTGAGGAGAATGACGTTGCCTTCAGATGTAACCTCGTTACCCTGAAATATAACAAGACAAAGGACAGGGCAATAATGGAAGACTACAGTGCCGGACACATCAGCACTGAAGAAGCGAGGCAGTTGATAGAGACCATTGATGCTGAACTGGGCAATGATAATATCAGGTTTTTCCCCGGTGTCAGTTACAGACACTTAATGATATGGAAGAACGGCGAGATTGAGATCGAATGTGTTCCTCCCCACGATATCATCGGTAAAGAGATAACAGAGTATCTGCCCCTGGGCAAGGGTGAGAGAGTAATCCGTTCTCTGATGGAAAGCTCCGTGGGAATACTGGAAAACCACCCTGTCAATAAAAAAAGGGCGGCAGAGGGCAAGAAGGTCGCCAATAGTATCTGGCTCTGGGGACAGGGGAAAAAACCAAAGATGCCTTCTTTCAAGGAAAAATACGGACTTTCAGGAGCCCTTGTGAGTGCCGTGGATCTCACCAGGGGCATTGGCGTCTGTGCAGGTTTTGAAATCCTTCAGGTTCCTGGTGTAACAGGCTATCTTGATACAAATTATACAGGAAAAGCAGAATATTCACTGAAGGCATTAACAAATCATGACATAGTTTATATCCATGTGGAGGCCCCGGATGAGGCAGGTCATGAGGGAAACTATAAGAACAAAATCAAGGCTATCGAAGATTTTGATGCACTTGTGGTGGGCTCTATTATGAGAGGTGCAAAGGAATTCGATGAATACAGGATACTGCTGCTGCCCGACCACCCAACCCCCATAGAGGTAAGAACCCATACTGATGAACCCGTGCCCTTTGTAATCTTTGACAACCGTTACAAGCAGGACAACGGGGATATTGGATTCGATGAAAACATACTTCAGAGAGCCGAAATAGTAAAAATAGAGGAAGGTCATAAATTGATGGAATTCTTCCTGAAAAACAGAGCCCAAATCCAGTGATAAAGTTGCAGAGGTATGGTAGAGTCTTACACCTCATTCTCAGCGGACATCCATGTCCGCTTCCGAGGGAATTTTGCGATTTGCCCTCCACGGCAAATCTTATGCAAAATTTAAATCCGTTCAGACTCTACCATACCTCTGCTTTCAGCATTTATTCCTTAATCCTTACAGTTGGGTCTGGGCAGAGACTATTTCTATTTTTAAAACAGGAGATTCTCTGTTTAGATATCCAGAAAGAAGCAGGAGGTTAAACCTGTATGCTTATAGTTCAGAAGTATGGTGGCACATCTGTGGCAAGTATTGAAAGGATAAAGGCGGTTGCAGAACGGGTAGTTAAAACCGTCAGAGAAGGCAATAAGGTTGTTGTGGTGGTATCTGCCATGGCTGGTGAGACAGACAAACTGATTGAACTCGCCCATCAGGTATCACCATCTCCGGGAGAGAGAGAGATGGATCTGTTGCTCTCTTCAGGTGAACGTATAACCTGTGCCCTTACTGCAATGGCAATACAGGCCCTGGGAGAAAAGGCTGTTGCTCTGACAGGCAGACAGGTGGGGATTATAACCGACAAGGTTCATACAAAGGCAAAGATCGAAAAGGTATCTGCTGACAGGGCTAAGAAGGCCCTTGAGGATGGTTTTGTGGTGGTTGTTGCTGGCTTCCAGGGCATAACCGAAGACACCGAAGAGGTGACAACCCTTGGAAGAGGAGGCTCTGATCTCACAGCAGTAGCCATAGCCTCGGCACTGGGGGCTGACCTATGCGAGATCTACACTGATGTGGAGGGCGTATTTACAACAGACCCCAATATAGTACCTGAAGCAAGGAAACTGGAAAAGATATCTTATGAGGAAATGTTAGAGCTTGCAAGTTCAGGTGCCAAGGTATTACAGACCCGCTCTGTTGAATTTGCAATGAAATACAATGTTCCCCTTGTTGTCAGATCAAGCTTTACTGATAAACCAGGCACCTTTGTAATCAAGGAGGATAAAGAGATGGAAAATGTTTTGGTTTCTGGAGTTGCCTACGATAAAAACCAGGTAAAGATAACTATTCTTGCTGTGCCTGACAGACC
>JAADHP010000112.1 GCA_013151785.1 Nitrospirota bacterium
CTAACATATGTCACTATAAAAAGGGTATGTGAACCAAAAGTTAAATAACTATTTGGTCAGATCTTAAAATAAGGAGCTTTATCATGAAGGTGGTTACAGCATCTGAGATGCGAGAGATTGACAGAAAAACCATTGAGGAAGTGGGTATCCCTTCCATGGTACTGATGGAACGTGCAGGGCTGTCTGTTGTCAGAAGGATTATGGATAACTGCACAGCAACCGAGCCTGTGGTGGTGCTTTCTGGTGGAGGCAACAACGGAGGCGACGGTCTCGTCATTGCAAGGGAACTCCAGCGTGCCGGGTACAATGTCAGGGTCTTTCTCCTCTCACCTGAAGACAGACTGAGCAAAGACTGCAACAACCAGTATGAGATATTAAGGAAACTCGGTCTAAAGGTAATGATCAACAGGACGCCCTCGGGAAGGGACCTTAAAGGCTCAATTGTGGTGGATGCCATAATCGGCACGGGTCTTAACAAGCCACTCAGGGACAAACTCTCAAAGATAGTCCGTCTGGTGAATCAATATGCCTCTTATGTTGTTGCTGTTGATATTCCCACTGGCATCTCCTCTGATACTGGCAGGGTAATGGGTGAGGCAATAAGGGCTGACATGACTGTGACCTTCGGCCTGCCAAAGATAGGCCATCTCCTGCCACCCGGTTCAGAATACACTGGAGAGCTTTTTGTGGAAGATATCGGCTTTCCGCCTGATTTTACCAACTCGGAATCCTTGAAGGTGGAATTAGTTGAAGAGGATACAATAAAGGCCCTGTTACCCTGCAGGGAAAGGGATTCTCATAAAGGTGATTATGGCCACATACTGATAGTGGGCGGTTCAGTAGGCAAAACAGGTGCTCCCCTGATGGCTGCAAGGGCAGCCCTGAAGTCAGGTGCAGGGCTTGTTACCATAGCCCTGCCTGATGCTGCAGCAAAGGCACTTATGGGCAGCCTGCTTGAGGAGATGATGCTACCCCTTCCCAGCAATGAAGACGGAACGATTTCAATGAAGGCTCTTGAGAGTATCATGGAGTTTCTCCACGGCAGGGCTGATGTGGTCGCAATAGGCCCGGGGCTGGGAAGAAACCCTGATACATGGCAGCTTGTAAGAGAGCTTGTCAGGCTGTCGCCTCTGCCAATGGTTATTGATGCAGATGGTCTGAACGCCCTCGCTGCAACTGGTTATGAAGAACTTAAAAGGCTCTTCAGCAGGGCTGTCTCACCTGCTGTTTTTACTCCTCATATGGGTGAGATGGCACGTCTTGTGGGCCATAGCACAGAAGAACTCAGGGCCAGCAGGCTTGATATATCAGGGAGTTTTTCTGAAGAAACAGGAGTGGTGCTGGTCTTGAAAGGAGCTCCAACAGTGATATCCACTCCAGAAGGCAAACAGTACATAAATTCAACGGGTAATCCAGGTATGGCAACAGCAGGCACAGGGGATGTTCTTACAGGTATCATCGCATCCCTTACTGGCCAGAACCTTTCACCTGCAGATGCCTCAATAGCAGGAGCCTATATCCATGGCCTCTCAGGAGATATTGCTGCCCAGCACCTGACTGAATACTCCCTCACAGCAGGTGATCTTATCAATTACCTGCCAGAGGCCTTCAGAGTGCTATCAATATAATTAATCATAATCAGTTCTACCACTGCTTAACAGTTTTTCCATAAGATCATCTTTGTTGTAAACGCCCATCTTCTCACATATTCTCTTCATATGAGTTTTCACTGTTGATTCTGATATACCAAGATCCGTGGCAGCATCTCTGTAGGTCTTACCCTGAATAACCAGCAAAAGCACGCTCTTTTCCTTCTCTGAAAGTCTTTTCTGGAATGGTTCATAAGACCTTTCCAGAATTTCCTCCAGCTCTCCTTTGAAAATTCCTTTCCCCAGGGATTCTGAGTTATTTCCTCCAAAGACATCCTCTGCCACTGAAAACCCACCTTTTTCCCTGAGGATCGTTAAATAAAAGATTATTACGGATGTAACAAGGATAATGTTTCCAGCCGCTATAACAGGAGCTGAGGCTCTGTCAATGGATGAACTAACCGCCTCTCCGCAGGTTATGGCAAGACATACCGTACCGAACCCCAGGCCTGTAATCCTTGCAGTGCCACCACAGGCAACAAGCAGAAAAACAATGTATAGATCAACAAGGCCAAATGATGCCTGGCTTGAGAACATACTGAGTGTTGTGAAAAAAGGCCCCCCAAGAAGCATAAATGAGAAGGATAAGGTACCAAGAATTATACCCAGGGCAAGGGCAATATCCCTTCTTTTCCTGACAAGATATATACCTACAAGAGCAGAAAAGACATATGAAAGAAGTTCAAATCCGTTAAATATAGCAACCTTTTCATATTGGGGCATAATGTAGGCATACAATATTCCACCGACAAGATAAAAAATGAATATAAAGGCCAGATACTTTTTTATTTCCCTCACATTTGAGTCTTCTGAATACCCTGCACTGATGATAATAGCAGGGAAAAGAGAAGCAGCTACTATGAAAAATTTAAAAATGTCCTGCAAGTCGAGATATGAAAGGGCAAAAACAAGGATATTCCCAATGGCAATAGCCAGGGCAGCAGAGACAAGGGGATCACGTGAACTCCTCAGCACGGCAATAGAGCGGAACATTACAAAAACACTTAAAATTCCCATTAAAGAGAGCATAACCTTTCCTGAAATCTGAGATAGGGGGGAAAGTAATGTCAGAAGGACAACCAAGAGAGTCCCTGATCTTGAGAGGATATCAAACACCTTCTCTTTTTTCAGTAAAAAGGGACTTAAGAAATAGGATACAGCACTTGAGAAAGTAAAAAAGAAGAGATAGCTCCCCCACTGTTCAGGCATCAAGAATCCATTCATGGGAAAGGAGATAAGCCAGAATACGAAACCTGCGAGAGGTAATGCTTCAGTAATAGGTAGCATTCTGACAAGTTTACAGGATAGTTGACAAAAAAGTAAATAAGGTTGACATCTGGACGACTTTAAAAGCCTCTGATTTTATTTTAAAATTCTGTGATTTGGCTAAACAAAAAAATTTTATCTCTATATTGGAAAGGAGGTGTTGCTGAAGCAGAATTAAACTAAACTATGAAACTTAATATCTATCTTATGGAGGACAACTTATGAAACCCACAAAAAACCCAATATTAATGTTTTTAATCTCTGCTATCTTGATTACCCTCGCAGCCTGCGGCGGAGGCGGTGGGGGCAGCAGTAGCGGAACAACCAGCAGCGGAACCGGTGGAAGCAGCTCCAGTTCAAAAACCCTTTCTGGCACTGCAGCAACAGGAAAGGCACTTGCCAATGTTGCAGTCTATCTTAAGGACAGCACAGGCACGGTAGTTAGCACAACCGCTGATGCTGATGGAAAATTCTCCTTTGATACATCAAATTTGACCCCACCATTTCATTTAAGGACACAGGGGTACGGACTTTTCTCTTTCACAGACCAGCAATCAGGAACAGCCAACATAACGCCTCTTTCAACAGCCTTGGTCGCAGTTGCCAATAATGGCGATTCAGATATATTTACAAATCCACCAGCACAACTGGACTTAACCGCAGCCTCAACTGCATTGAAGGATTTTCTCTCTTCGGTAATGGAAAAATATGGTGTTACTGATGCTGATTTTATATCAACAGCCTTTGATACAAATGGTCAGGGTCTGGATGCCTTACTTGACAGTATTTACATATCAATAGACTCTGCCAGCAATACAATAGAGATCAATAACCCCTTTACAGGTCAAACTATTGGCACAGCAACCCTTTCCAATGGAAGTGTAACTGTAACCGATTCTGTTGAGCAGACAGAGGCTGACAGCTTGCCGCAAACAGTTACAAATAAAAAGTATTTTAGCTATCTTCAGGATAATTATGGCAATCCACCACAGGGTCCGTCATTGATAGATATGGTTGATGATGGAAATGGAAACCTTTCAGTAACAATCACTTCAACCGAAGGTGATACAGGTGATCTCTTCCTGATCTATGGAACGGGAACAAAGAGTGGTAACGATATCTCCTTTACCCTGCCTGTTATATTGTGTAGTGACACGGATTCTGATGGTACAGGAACAGCAGTCTTTACAGGAACCATAGACTCCAATGGAAATGTAAGCGGAACATTTACCAACACACTGTCAGCAGGAGATACTTGCAAAGAAAACAATAGCAACATCTATGAGGGAACTTTTACAGCCGAGGATGTAACAGATCTAACACCTGCTAACATGGCCGGCACATATGATTTTTACTTCACACCTGAAGAATATACAGAAGAAGGTCCTGTAACATTTGATATTACCCAAAACGGTAACATTATAGATGTATCATTCAACACAGGCACTGTTGTTTACTCAGGGCAGGGAGTCATATATGGCAGTTACACTGTATTCAGAGTGCCTCTCATTTTATGCCACGATACAGATGCAAATGCAGAAGCCGAATATGCAACTTTTTTAGGTAAGTTTGACAGTCAGACAAACACAATAGCCGGTGTATATGGAGATGGCGTGCCTGCAGGAGACTATTGCAAGGCGCCTGATTATGATACAACACAACGCACAACATCTGCACAGGGATCGTGGAGAGCTCAATAATTCCATGTCAGAGGAGGCTGCATCAAGCAGCCTCCTCACAAGGTGTTTGTTAAACAGGATATATTAATTACGATGATTTCTTTCCACCATATATGGCAAACACCCCATACTTGTAGTAGCAATCCACATCTTTGAATCCGATCTCCCTTAAGGCACTCAACTG
>JAADHP010000306.1 GCA_013151785.1 Nitrospirota bacterium
AATGACATGGCTGCTAATATCCTCTCCAGAATGAATCCGCGCAAGGCTGCCAGGATTTTTGCACAGATGTCTCCCAGGAAGGCAGCCCTTCTTACCGAGCAGATTGCCAAAAGTAAAGATGTCGATAGTATAAAGGCATCTATCAGGAAATAGGAAAAACATTCCTCCCCCCAAGCAAAGATTTCCCTGTTACACTACAGGTTAAGAACAGAATCACTTCATAATCAAGCCCTTTCTGCCTCTACCGGCACTGGCATAAAAATTGTTACAGGAGAAAGCGTGTAAAAGGAGAGAGCATGATACCAGGAACCTTTTTGGAACAGTTTTTCACAGCGAATAACAGCCCCGTATTGAGTAACAGCCTGAACCTGAAGGCGCCTGTGAGGGATGACTACAAACCCATGCAGGGCGAGTCAGTGCCAGGGTTGTATCTGTTATTCAATCAGATCCTTCAGAATCTACTTTCAGGCAATTCATCTGTCCGGGAGCAAGCCCTGTCTCTTGATGAAGGCAAACCACTGGTGTCGGATACCATACAGCCCCTTGCTGAAATGAACAATAAGGAACTGACCCTGTCTATCAACCTGCTGGGAGGGGGCAACATGGCAGTGCCGGACAGTGCCGGGAGCACCGAAAGAGAAACACCCGGCAACAGACTGCCTGAGCTTCATCTTAAACCCGATGGAAGGGTTTCTTTCCAGATGGTGAGGGTATCAGAAAAGCATATGCAGAGCAGTGTGAGGGATGTTAAAAGTGCTAAAGCTATCGAATCTGATTTTCCTGGCCTTCTGGGTACAACAGCCGGAAATGAAGGGATACAGGCCGATGGCAAAGAGGTGAATCTCAACGGGAATATGTACGGTCCCGGGGTTGCAGACCTGCTTCCGCAGGATAGTACTGATAAAAAGATCACCGGTAGGCATGACAATAAGTCTGCCCATACTGTGGATAAAAAAATACCCCCTGATATTTTACAGGACAAAGGTGAAATATCAGGGTGGGAAAAGACGAGGCAGGTAACAGGGTGGCTCAGATTGCACTTGATACTGAAAATAGCCACAAAGGAGATGCTTCACAAAGGCTCTTTACAGGAAAGGATGATCTGACAAAAACAGATAATGGGAAGGCAAAGCCGGAAAACTCTCATCTCTTTCAGAGTGGTGCTGAAAGAGCAAACTTGAAGGTTGAAAACAATAACAATCTGATGCAGAAGATTTCAAACAGGGATATTGTATTGAACAGATTCCAGGAAATAGAGGTTGTAAAAGACAGTCCAAAACCCCAGAGCATCAATCTTGTGCTGGAGACAGAAGGGTTGGGAAAGATTTCACTCAGGGTGGCAGTGCATAACAATCTTGTGAGGGCTGATTTTGTGGCCCACCATATAAACAGCATTGTCCAGATCCAGTCAAACCTCTCGGATCTCTTTGCCTCGCTTTATCGTGAAGGGCTCATGCCTGATGATTTTTCCTTTTATCTTGGCGACAATGCCAGGGAAAACCATAAGGATCAATATAAGGATAGAACAGAAGCCTCTATGAATGAGGAGAGGTTGACGATTAAAGAAGGCCTTAAAAGTCATCTTTACAATGTAAGTATAAAGGCATAGAAAAAGGAGGAATCATGGATGCCATCAGTCAGAGCATTGACAAACAGACATTTTTAAGGCTCTTTACGACTCAATTGAAGTATCAGGACCCTCTGAATCCCCTGGACAACAATGAGTTTACAGCCCAGCTTGCCCAGTTCAGTTCTCTTGAGCAGTTAATGGATATAAACAGTAATCTCTCCAGTATTATCAACTATCAGGACTCACTGAATAATGCCCTTGCCACAAACCTGATAGGCAGAAATGTGGTTGTCGATGGCAACAGGATACAATATAATGGTTCTGAAGTAAAAATAAAATACACACTGAATCAGCCTGCCACCTCTGTAAAGGCTGAGATATTCACAGAGATGGGAGAGCCTGTAAGGACAATCTCGCTTGGTTATCAACCTGCCGGTGAGGGTGAGATTCTCTGGGATGGAAAGGACAACAGCGGTAATCCTGTACAGGAGGGTTCATACAGGGTTCAGTTGACAGCTACTGATGAGACTGGTAATCCTGTTGATATTGCATCAGACATCCAGTCAAGGATAATCGGAATAAAATTCGAAAACAACGTAACCTATCTAATACTGGAAAACGGAATGAGGGTTTCCTTATCCGACATAAAGGCAATCAACGAAGGAGGTGTCTAAGATGTTGACAGCATTGTATTCAGCTATCAGTGGGTTAAGCGCCAATGGTATTGCCCTATCCGTGATTGGAGATAATGTAGCGAATATGAATACCGTGGGCTTCAAAGGAAGCAGGGTGGCCTTTGGTGATGTGCTGAGTCAGACCATTACAGGCATTGCAGGTAACTCACAGGTTGGCAGAGGAGTGATGGTGAGTGCAGTGACACCACTGTTCACACAGGGCTCTTTTGAGACCTCTGCAAGTGCACTTGACATGGCAATTGATGGTGAGGGTTTCTTTATTGTAAGCAACGGTACCGGCAGGTTTTATACACGGGCAGGACAGTTTACCCTTGATAAAGATGGCAAGATCGTGAATCCTGATGGCTATGCGCTGCAGGGCTATCTTGCTGATGCCTCTGGTAATGTAACAGGCACAATTGGTGATATGGTTATATCCACACAACAGGCCGCTGCAAATCCTACCTCACAGGTTAATTTCACGATTAATCTGGATGCAAGGGAGTCGGTGCCTTCTGCTGCCTTTACACTGGATAGCAATGGTGATGGTATAAGTGATGATCCTGCTAATTATAATTTTTCCACCCAGATCACTGTTTATGACTCACAGGGGAATGCCCGAGAGATTACGGCCTACTTTGTAAAAACAGCAACCAATGGCAACCAATGCCTGGACAGTCCATTATGTGCATGAAGACCCCACCTCACCAGGAGAACTGGTGGATGCCGGTACTCAGAATCTTACATTCGGTCAGAATGGTGAATTAACAAATGACAATTCCTCTACAGCAATCAGTTTCACCTTCGGGAGCGGTATTCTGGCTCCGCAGAACATCTATTTTAACTATGGAACCGGTACTGCTGAGGGTGGCACCGGGCTGGATGGTACATCCCAGTATGCCTCAGAGTTTGCCGTAACCAACCTTACCCAGGACGGATATGCAGCAGGTGCCCTCAAGAATATCAATATCGAGCAGAACGGGATTATAACAGGCATATTCACGAATGGCCAGACCCGCATCATAGGACAGATCGCCCTGGCAAAGTTCGCTGCTCCGACAGAGCTTACAAAGATAGGCAGGAATCTTTACGGAGAATCCTACTCCTCTGGTCAGCCAATAGTGGGGGCTGCCTCCTCAGGTGGTCTTGGCAGGGTGCTGAGCAATACCCTTGAGATAAGCAATGTGGATCTGGCAGAGGAGTTTATCAAGATGATCTCAGCCCAGAGGGGCTTCCAGGCCAACTCCAGAATTATTACCACCACGGATGATCTCCTTCAGGAACTTGTCAATCTCAAGAGATAATTCTCTGACAGCCCCTTTTCAATTTATGAAAAGGGGCTGCTCCTTTGTCAGAGGTTAAAGACAGATAGCTCAACCCAAATCCAGCAGTAATAATAACAACCAGTAGCTGAAAGCAGTGGTATGGTAGAGTCTGAACGGATTTGAATTTTGTATAAGATTCACCTGGAGGAGGACAGCCCCAAAAATCAGGGATTTTTGGGGACCCCCGGAATCACAAAATTCCCTCGGAGGCAGCCATGGATGCACGTCGAGAATAGGGGGTCCCCAGAAAATCGGAAGATTTTCTGGGGTGTATGGGATGTGTAAGACTCTACCATGCCACTGCTATGAACTTTATCACTCACTATTGCTAATTTACGGCTTGAATATCAATATTGTAGAATATAATTATCACTCATAATAATCTCAACTGAAAAAAACAAAAACAGACCCTGACTCAACATACTGAAGAAGAACTGTATGATAAACGTAAGGTTTTATTATAAGGAGGGCTGCAGCCTCTGTATTGCAGCAGAGGAGATGCTTAATGGATTGGAGGAGAAATACCAACTGGATATTGAAAAGATCGATATAACCTCTGATGATGAGATCTATGAACTTTACAGATATGATGTGCCAGTTATAGAACTGGAGGATGGGAGTGTCTTCCATGGAAGGATAAAAAGGAAGGAGATACTCCAGAGGCTTAATGAGCTAAAAAATAAAAAAACCGATTAGACACTATATGTCATACACCCAGGTGCTGCAGCTTATCCTGATGCAGTTTCCATAAGATACTGCCTCATTCTTTTGAAGATTTCCCTGTATTCAGGGCTCTGATAATCACGATAGGTAAACTCATGGGCCCTGAAGGAACCTTTGCGATAATACAGTGTTACCTCTGCATAGATTCCCTTTCCAAGATAGATTCTATGGGCATAGTTCTTGGTAGTGGCAAGTACCACCTTGGATGGAGTTACATAGCCAGGGTCGAGATTGATCTGGCGTTTTCCATCTATTGAGAGCCGTTCCTCCAGGGCGTTGGTATAGAGTTTTATATCCTTTATTATGGAAGGATCTATTATCAATTTAAAGCACAGGAACCTTCTCTGTATGGGCCAGCCCAGTTCTTCCCGGTAGTATTCACTATGGTTCCATAACAGCTGGTTGCTTTCAAACAGTATTTCTCCGAACTTACCTATCAGCAGTTCCCTTGCCTTATAAAAGTATTCCACATTACTGTACAGTGTGGCTATAAAGAGCAGTGCCTTCTCAGGCTCCCTTGGTGTTCCCATCTTATTGTTTTGTGAAGAGTTCCTTTAAGGCCATGTAAACAGAGGAGAAATCATCCTGCCCCATACCTCTGGCCTTGGCAAGGCTGTAGAGTTCTTTGGAGATGCTACCCATAAAGAGTGGCATTTTTAACTCTCTGGCCAGGTCCTGCAGATAATGAAGGTCCTTGTAGATCAGGGATACAGAGAATTGGGTGGAAAAATCATTCTGAAGAATCTTGTCTCTCTTCGCATTAAGAACAAGGGAATTTCCGGCTCCAGAGCCAAGGATTTCAACAAGGGTTTCCTTTTTTATCCCCGAGGCCTCTCCCATTATAATCGCCTCGGATAAGGTTGTCATGAAGGCGCCAAGTACAAGATTGTTGATGAGTTTCATCTTCGATGCAAGTCCTCTTTTTTTCAGATAGAATATCTTTTCACCTAACTTGACTATCAGGGGACGTACCATTTCATAGGCATCACTATCACCACTTACAAGAATGGTCAGTTTTCCCAGAGAGGCAGGCACCACACTGCCAAGCACAGGTGCTTCGATATATCTGCCTCCCCTGTCTTCCACAAGCCTGTAAAAGTCCAGTACATCCCTGAAGTGGTTTGTGGTGGTATCTACAATGACCCTGCCCCTGAGATTGGCTGTAAGGATGCCATTCTTCTGGGTCAGAACATCCCTGACTGCATGACTGTCAAAGAGATTCAGGAAAAGGACATCCACACCTGACACAAGCTTTGCAGGATTTTCTGCCACAGGGGCACCCAGTGCCCTGGCCTTCTTCTTTGTCCTGTTCCAAAGGGTGATCTCGACACCTTCAGAGATAAGCCTTTTAGCCATTACAGAACCCAGGGTGCCAAGCCCTATAAATCCAACTCTCAATGTCCCCTCCTATTCTTTTATTGTTATGTAGATATACCCTCCGCCTCTGTAAACAAGAAGCAGCACACTCTCACCCTTTTTCAGCTTTGATACAGTCTTTTTGTAGTCCTTTATACTCTTTATACTTTCACGGTTTATTTCCTGGATTACATCATTCCTTTTCAGAACCTCATAGGCAGGGCTATCCTCCTCAACACCTGTTACCACAACTCCCTGTACCTTTTCGGGTATCCCGAGGCTTTCCCTGAGATCAGGGGTGAGTTCCTGAACATGGACGCCCCTGAGAACATTTTCCTCTGCTGTGGCAGCAGAAGATATGGTTTCCTCTTCAGGGAACTCTCCCAGGGTTACATTAAGTATCCTTTCCTTGCCCTCACGGATGACCTTCACCTGTACCCTCTTCCCGGGAGGTGTATTTGCAACCATATTTCTCAGGGATGTGGAATCCTTTACAGGTTTGCCATCAAACTCAATAATAAGGTCTCCCCTGCGGAATCCTGCCTTGTCAGCAGGACTGTCCTTTACCACATCAGTTACAAGAGAGCCCTTTTCCTCCTTTATATCAAAATGCTCTGCAATCTCAGGGGTGAGATCCTGGATGGTGACGCCGAGCCAGCCCCTGATAACCTTCCCGTATTTTATAATACTCTTCATTACTGCCTTGGCCATGTTTGATGGAATGGCAAAGCCAATCCCCATATAACCGCCACTGGTAGAAAAGATTGCAGTGTTTATTCCCACCAGTTCACCTTTTGTATTTACAAGGGCACCTCCTGAATTTCCAGGGTTGATGGCAGCATCGGTCTGTATAAAATCCTCATAATCAGCGATGCCCACCTGTGATCTGCCCACTGCGCTGACGATTCCCATTGTAATAGTGTGACTCAGTCCAAAGGGATTACCCACGGCAAGTACTATCTCACCCACATGGAGCTTGTCAGAGTCTCCCAGTTTCAGGGCAGTCAATCCTGTGGCATCAATCTTTACCACAGCAAGGTCTGTCTTGGGATCCGTTCCGATCACCTTTCCCTTGAATTCTCTTTTATCCTGCAGTACAACCTTTATTTCATCGGCATCCTTGATTACATGGTTGTTTGTGAGAATATAACCATCATCTGTCACTATTACACCTGAGCCGAGTGCGGAAGATCGGTATTTCCTTTTATGACCGAAGGGAAAGTCAGGACCAAAAAACCTGCGGAAGAAGGGGTCATTAAAGAATTCGTCAAAAGGGGTCTGACGAAGGGTGACTGTTTTAGTAGTGGAGATGTTTACAACCGCTGGTTTTACCTTCTCCGCAACCTCCGAAAGTGAGGTAGATAGTTTGCCCAGAAAATCGGTTGCTTCCCTGGATATTCCAGTGTCCTGGGCAAGGGATATCTGCTGGACATTTAACCTGGATGATATGAATAAACCGAATATTATTCCTATGATTACGAATATGATGGCAACGGTAAAAACCCTTCTTTTTGACATCCTTACGCCTCCTTTAAGTGATAATAACTTATTGTAACTTATTTAGTTTTTTATTTAAAAGGGTTACTTTTTCTAAATTTACTGTTTGAGTCACTGGTCAGGCAATGGGTATACCCATTGCCTGTTATTATATAATCCGTTGATTTCCTATCGGCTGTTTACGGTTTTCTATCGCTAATTTCCTGTGCGTTTTGGTGACATGCTGTACTGTCCAAAAAGATTCTATCTAATATGAAAGGCAGGGTACCGAAGAAAAATAATGCCCACACCTTTGAAAAATAAAAAAAATCCTTCTGAAACAAGGGGTAGAGGTGGTTCATCATCCCATTGATGCAATAGGATTTAAGATATTAAGACAACAGAGTCTTTTCAGCCTTCAGGTAATAGATAAGGTTGCTGGTGAATG
>JAADHP010000224.1 GCA_013151785.1 Nitrospirota bacterium
GAGAAATCCAGAAGATCAAAGGACTCATCCTTGGTATGGGCGAGACACACAAGGTGCTTATCCAGTACAGGGGAGATAGGGATATCCACGGGCTTAGGGGCCTGTGTCTCCGTAACAGGCTCTATCTTCTCTGAATATCATTTATCCTGCTGTTTTGCATCAAATTTGTTCATGATAGAAAATAGTTATAAGCAGGATGCCTCAATACAGTCAAAAGTCAAAGGTCAATAGGCAGAGAGGTGGTACCACCTCTCTGCCTGCTTTCAGAAGGTTTTTTCTAAAGGTGTAGTCTTTATGTTTAAAAAGGTATTCAATCTCTTCAGTGCCGAAAGCCTTTCAGTTCTTCCAAGCCTCGCCTTATTAATCGCCCTTTCCATAATCTCTATGGTCTTGTCATAGGTGGGTCTGTCAACAGGATAGGGAACGCCATCCTTGCCTCCCACTGCATAACTGTACCGTGCAGGGTCTTGATAGCTCGGAGGAGTTCCGTAAATCAATTCAGATATTAAGGAAAGTGCCCGAAGAGTCTTCGGCCCCACACCTTCTATGGACAGGAGATCCTGGAAATCCCTCACTCCTCTCTCATAGGTCTTCAAGAGAATGCTTTTAAATCTCTCTATTTTGATATCTGAAATCCTCTGGCTGTGTCTCATTGGGCAGGTTGAGATGATTGAAAAGGCTGTCTGCTTCAAAAAGCTTTCTTAGTTCCTGCAAGGTCTTCTCTGGCTTTTCTTTGACAAGTTCTACAATCACCTTTTGTGCAGGCATGCTCTCATGATGGACAAGATTCAGGGTTTCCACCTTCATATCAGCACATACAGCACTGTGGGGCTCCAACACAAAGCTCTCCACTGTTTCACCCAGCCAGTGGTAGCGTCTTGCAGTGTGGTCTGTCTCTGACATCCCCTGCTGGATCACTGCCCAGTTGCCATCCTGATCAAGAAAAAAACAGTGATGATAGAGTTGATAGCCATCCTGTACAGCCGTGTTGTCCACCTTTGCCGAAAGTTTACTAAAAAGGACATACTGTTCTGCATTAAATCCATATCGTTCACCGTATATCCTTAATTCTTCAGGTGTATTCCTTGATCTTTTCCCTTTTCCACCTGCCACAAAAAATCCCAGTTCTGTTTCCATTCCCTTAATACCTTCTTTGATAGCTCCTGTTACAGTGGTGGTAAGCCCACTGCTATGCCAGTCAAAGCCAAGCACACATCCCAGGCACTGAAACCAGTAAGGATCAGAAAGCCTCCTCAGAAGGTTTCTCGTACCAAGCTCAAGGATTGTAGCAGTGATTATGGAGGAGGCGAGCCTTTTCATCCTCTCAAAAAGCCAGAAGGGTGCCTTCCCCCCATGAAGTGGTAATGTAGCAATACCTGTTCTTTTCATATCCGGGACTTTTTTACAGGCAATTTTATATAAAAACTGGTGCCTCTATCAGGAGAACTCTCACACCATATCTCCCCACCATGTTCCTTCACAATGCCGTGAGATATGGAAAGACCAAGTCCTGTTCCCTTGTCAAGGGGTTTGGTGGTAAAGAAGGGATCAAATATTCTTGATTTATATTCATCAGGTATACCAATACCATTGTCGTATACTTCTATCAATATGGATTGTTCTTTGCTATCATATCTTGTTTTGAATCTGATTATCTTTTCCTCTTTCCTGCTCTGCTCAATGGCATACTCTGCATTGACTAACAGATTCATTATAACCTGCTGAATCTGTTGCGGATCAACATTGAGCATCGGAAGGTTATCATATTCCCTGATTACCCTCACATTATTCGACCTCAGCCAGTATATTCTGAGCTCTATAGCACTGTCAATAAGATCATTTATCTGGACAAGCGTCTTCTCAGGTGGTCTCTGGCGTGAGAATGTAAGGAGATTTTCTATAATCTTTTTGCATCTTTCTGCTGATTTGTAGATTTTGTCAAGCTCCTTTCTTATATTTTCATCCTCGATGTTCATCTTTAGTAGCTCGGTATAGCCAAGGATCCCTGTCATGGGATTGTTAAGCTCATGGGCAACTCCAGAGACAAGCAGTCCCAGTGAGGCAAGTTTATCAGTATGATAGAGCTGTTCCTTGAGTCTTCTGAATTCGGTTATATCCTTTATAGTAAACACCATACCCCTTTCGTTATCCTCGATAAGCACAGGAGCACCGGTTACAAGATATATGTGATTTTCACATGAAACCTCTTCTGTAAAGCTTCCCCTTCTTTTTCTTATATGAGGAAGCATACACAGTTTTATCCCTTCTGGTATGGCATCCATTTCAAATATATTTTCACCTGTCAATTCCCTTGGTGTCTTGTTGCAGACCTGGGAAAAGGCATTGTTACATCTGATTATAACACCCTCCTCATTTACGGCAACAATCATCTCGGATATTGAATCAAAGGTGGATCTCCAAAGTATCTGACTTCTTTTAATAATCTCAAAAAGTATGCCATTCTTTAATGAGCTTGTTACTGATTCAAGGAATATCTCGAGGGAGCGTGTATCAAAATCATCGATACCCAGTTCATGATAGAAAAATAAGAGTATTACACCCCTGTGGTTTTCAATAAGCTCCATGGGATAACAGATATAACCCTTTAATCGGGATCCCTTTATTAATTCAAGATTATCCTCAACAGAGTAAAATGTGATATATTCAGCACATGAATCTCTGAAGTTCTCAATGGTTCTTTCATCAAGAGATATGTTTTTCTGGGAGAGTTTTTTGACTGCATCATCTTCATAGAGACAGAAGATCGAGGCATCAGCTCCAGAGAGTTCCATTGCAGCATCAAGCACCCTGTCAATGATAAAATCAGGATCAAGATTCTGATTGATCTCCTTTATAACACTGTTTATAAGCATGAGTTGTTCATTAAATCTGAATATGAGCCGCTGAACCCTTTTAATCTCCCTGTCTGTTTTATACCTGTCAATGAGTTGTTTGTATATATGCGGTAATGCATTGAAAAAGCCTACGTCCTTATAGATAAAATCATTTGCACCTGCCTTTATAGCCTCCACAGCAGTGTTATTGTCACCACATCCTGTAATCATCACTACAGGCACATCAAGGCCGCACTTTCTCAGATCTTTGATGAAACTTATACCATCAGAATTTTCAAGTTTATAATCCACCACTACAAGATCTATACTCTCTTTATCTACCAGGGCCAGGGCATCCTGTGTGTCCATCCTGTGAAGGATCTCAATTGAAGGGTCAAATTTATGAAATGCATGCCTTATAAGCTTGGCATGATAAGGCTCGTCCTCTATCAACAGTATCTTACTCATGGCCTTTCAATAATTATACAATTTCAGGCTCTGTTTCAAAAACCCATGTTTACCTTCCCGCACCGTAAACAGAACAACTAATGATTCCCTTCAACAAACTCCCCTTTTTTCAGAATAACAATATCCACCCTTCTATTCATTGCACGACCCTCTGGTGTAGTATTTTCCCGTATCGGCCTGTACTGTGCATATCCAGCAACTATGAATCTCTCGGGTGGGAGATGAAACCTTTCAATAAAAACCCTTAAAACCGCAATGGCCCTCAGGGTGGAAAGTTCCCAGTTAGATTTATACATGCTATTTGAAGGTGGAAGACTGTCGGTATGCCCTTCGATAAGTATCCTGTTCGGTATATTTCTGAAAATAAGTGCCAGTTCTGAAATACCTTTGATTGCGTCCTCTTTGAGCGTGGCATCACCAGGGTCAAAGAGGAAACCTGCTCCAATGGATATTATCATTCCTCTTTCATCTCTTCTTATCATAATATTACTATCCATATTTTTCAGTGCCGACCTTATCTCAGCCTCGATGTGTCCCATGGAGTTATCACTGGAAAGCCCCGGTATAATCCTTTCTGTATCAGTTCTATCGTTTGCTTTAAAAGCCTTTTTCATTGACAGAGCAAACTTTTCAAGCTTTTCAGCATCCACAGCACTAAGGGCATACATGACAGCAAAGAATGCAAATAGTAATGTTATAAAGTCTGCATAGGATATTACCCATCGATCTGTGTTCTCTGTATCCCTTCTGCGTCTCACTGTCTATCTCCTCCTATTCTACATCTGCCATAGATAATAATCTTTCCTTTAGATAATGAGGATGTATACCTGACTGTATTCCCGTAATACCTTCTGCGACAATACGATAAAGCTGTGTCTTCCTGTAAAGATTGTTCCTTATCTTTTTTGCAATAGGCAGCAGTATAATATTTGCTGAGCCCACACCATAAAGGGTTGCCACAAATGCCACAGCAATGCCCTGACCGAGTCGAGCGGGATCTGAAAGATTCTGCATAACATGAATAAGCCCTATGACAGCTCCTATGATACCTGCTGTAGGCGCTATTGCACCTGCTGTCTCAAATATCTGGGCATGTTTTATTTTCTTTTCCTCAAAGGTGGAAATCTCTTCATTCATAACCTCTTTCAAAAAACCTGGAGGCATTCCATCCACTGCAAGGCCCACCATCCTTTTGAGAAAGGGTTCTTTTATATTGCTTAAATAAGACTCTACTGATACGAGCCCCTTTTTCCTGGCCATAGTGGAGATCAGGATTAATTCTTCAATGATCTGATATAGGGAGGGATTGCTATTTTTTAAAAAGACTGTTTTTAATGAGAGAGTGGCATCAAGAATATCCCTCACAGAATAACTCAACAGAGTGGCTCCAAAGGTGCCTCCGAATACTATCATTGCTGCGGCAGGCTGAAGTATAAAGGATACCCTTCCTCCTTCCAGAACAATCCCGAACAGGATTGCAGCAATTCCTGTTATCAGTCCCAGAATACCTGATCTGTTCATAAATCACAGTTGTTCCCTTTTTATTCTGATTATCTCCCTCTGTCTCTTCAGGGTATATTGGATAATCTCTTCTCTGACCTCTTCGGTCATCTCTGCAAACTTCAATCCCACTTCATAGAGAACCTTGCCATCCCTTTCTATTTTATGAACACGTACAACCTCACCAAAGGTCTGGATTGCTACAGGAGGGAATGAGGGCAGCACCATCTTTACCTCCACAATGTCTCCAATATCAACCTCTTCCTCGATTTCAATACGCATGCCTGATGCAGACAGGTTAACCTCCTGACATTCATCCACAGGTATTCCTTCCTGTTTTATGATAAGATGATTTATGAGATAGTCTAATTTCTGATTTATTTCCTGAAGCATGGCCATGATGGTATCTTCCTTTGTATCAATATCCAGTGGCAAACCATAACCATGCCTCATGGGAAGAACAGATAAAAACCTTGATGCAGAGGGTCTTTTATTTAC
>JAADHP010000214.1 GCA_013151785.1 Nitrospirota bacterium
CTGATACTCCAACCATTGATCTGGCAAATGAAAAGAGGATTACCCTTCTGATAACCCCTTACTCCATGTTTACGGCCTGCGGGAGATTATATGAGGCTGGTTTAAGATGCTGCCCGGAATAGTTGGGAGAGAAGATACACGGACCAAACAAGTAAGGAAGTCAAACGGAATATTTTGGGATTAGAGAATGGATATTAAAGATACCATAGAGGGCAGTTTTCATATTGTGGGGGGAGATTTCTCAAGGGCAGGAGAGGCCTCCACCGAGATAAAGTCCATTCTTCAGTCTCTGGGATTTAACAAAGAGATAGTAAGAAGGGCTGCTATAGCCACTTTTGAGGCAGAGATGAACATTATTATCTACACCACAGCAGGGATCCTGAGGTATGAGATAACGCCTGAAAGGATAAAGATTATTGCTCAGGATATGGGCCCTGGTATTGAAGATGTAGAACTGGCAATGCAGGAAGGTTACTCTACTGCCCCTGATTGGGTAAGAGAGATGGGATGGGGTTCTGGCATGGGGCTACCCAATATGAAGAAGAATTCTGATGATTTTAAGATCGACTCTGTTGTGGGTGAGGGGACAACGGTTGAAATGATAATTTATTTAGATAATACAAAAAGTTAGGTAAATTATTTAAAGTTTATTATCAAGTATTGGAGGCAATAATGCGAGTAAATGATCTTAGAGATATACTTTCCCTTCAGGTGCTAACAGAAGGGATACCTCTTGATACTGAGATAAGCGGCGGTTATGTGAGTGACCTGTTGAGTGATGTCATGGCAAATGCAAAGGAAGGTGATATATGGATTACCCTCCAAACACACTTAAACATAGTGGCTGTAGCTGCAATGAAGGGGATTGCCGGGATTATAATAGTTAATGGACGGCGGCCTGATGAGGAAACACTTAAGAAGGCTTCTGAAGAGGGCATACCCCTGTTTAGCACCAGGGAAACCGCATTTGTAGTGGCTGGCAAACTTTATAAAGCTCTCTATGCTCAAGAAATACAAAGCTGACTTTCATATCCATACCTGCCTTTCACCATGTGCTGAACTTGACATGACTCCCAGGAGGATTATCGGCAGGGCAATGGAGAGGTCTCTGGACATAATTGCCATAACTGACCACAATGCTGCAGAGAATGTTTTTGCTGCAAATAGGATAGAATCCTCAGTAACCATAATCCCCGGAATGGAGATTACTACTTCTGAGGAGGCCCATGTAATAGCTTTAATGCCAGATATTGATAGTCTTATGGAGTTGAGAAGCATTGTGAAGGAGTCCATGCCAGCGATTATAACTGAGAAGCTGGCCTTTGAGCAGGTGATTGTAAATGAAAATGATGAGGTGGAAGGCTTCATAAAAGAGCTTCTGATTAATGCAACATCCCTTGAAGCAGAGAGAGTTGTAAAAATAATCCATCAATATGGTGGTATTGCTATTGCCGCACATGTAGACAGAGATGTCTACAGCATACTAACACAGCTTGGTTTTATTCCAGACGATATGGATTTTGATGCCCTTGAGATCTCTTTCAGGACATCCCATGATGAAGCAGAAACAATTCTTCAGCCCTACAGAAGATATCCCTGGATAAAATCCTCTGATGCTCATCATCTTGTTGACATAGGCAGGTGTTACACAGAGTTCCTTATCAAGGAACCCACCTTTGAAGAGATTATGCTTGCATTGCAGGGAAAGGAAGGCAGAGAGGTGATATGGCATGGATGACCTTTCATTACATATTCTTGATATAGTAGAAAATGCAATCGAGGCAGAGGCCACCAGGGTAGAGATTAGAGTTGAAGAGGATATAAAAAACAATACACTGAGAATATCCATTAAAGACAATGGCAAAGGAATGCTGAAAGAAGAGATTGCAAGACTGAGGGATCCCTTCTTTACAACAAAGAATAAGAAAACAGGCCTGGGTATTCCCCTCCTCTGTCAATCTGCCCATGAGGCCGCAGGGGAGGTCAGGATAAACTCTATCCCTGGGAAAGGCACGGAGATATCAGCCACCTTTCAATTAGATCATATTGATAGAAAGCCCTTGGGTGATCTTGCCTCCACACTCATAGCACTTATATCAGGACACCCGGAGGTTGATTTTATCTTTGAATACAGGAAAAATAATAAGGGATACCTTCTGGACACTGAAGAGATCAAAAGAGAACTTGATGGTGTGCCCATTAATTATCCTGGAGTAATAAAACTCTTAAAAGGTATAATCAAAGAGGGTATAAAAGAGCTAATGAAAGGAGGATAGAATGAAAGGGAGGGTGCTTGTAATTGATGATGAGGCAATAGTCAGGGTTAGCTGCGAGCGTGTTTTAAGGCCTGAAGGCTTTGAGGTAGTGGTTACCTCAAGAGGAGATGAGGCCATTGAGCTTCTTGAAAAAGAACCCTACGATGTGGTTCTGACAGATCTGAAGATGCCGGATATGGACGGGCTGGAGGTATTGAAGATCATAAAGGAACGCTGGCCTGATATCCAGGTAATAATAATCACCGGATACGGTACCATCAGCACTGCAGTGCAGGCTATCAAGATGGGAGCCTATGAGTATATTGAAAAGCCCTTCACACCTCAGGATATACTGCAAGTTGTGGAGAAGGTGATCAAAGAAAAAAAGAAGTGATAAACTTGTAATTTATTCTTGCTTTAATATACACCAATTATATTAAAATACAATGTATAAACATTGTTGTGGGTGTTAATACTTTTGGAGGAATGAATTTGATAAATAGATTTAAAAAATCTGACAAAGTGGGTGTAATATATATAGATTTTCACAATAACAGATCTGTAGGAATGCCCATGAGTTCTCTGTCAGATTAATCCCTCCAAAAGTATTTTCACCACCTTACTATCTCTGTTAAACGTATATTCGGGATTGAGAGTGTAATATTGCTTTGAAAAATAAGCACTTATGGGTATTGTAATGGAGCTTTTTCAGAAAGACAATTCATATAGCTACAGCGAGCAGACAAGGCCTCTTTCGTGGAGAATGATGCCTGAGGATATAGAGGACTTTGTTGGACAGGCTGAACTCCTTGGAGAAAAGGGAGCCCTGAGAAGACTTATAGAAGAAGACAGGCTTGTTTCTCTGATATTCTATGGCCCCCCGGGAACCGGTAAGACAGCCCTTGCAAGAATAATAGCAAAAAGAACCAATGCCCAGTTCATAGCACTTAATGCTGTTACCTCTGGTATCAGGGATATAAGAGAGGCTGTTGCCTTTGCCAGAAAAGAGAGAACCATTCTCTTTGTAGATGAGATCCATAGATTCAACAGGATTCAACAGGATGCCCTTCTTCCCCATGTTGAACAAGGAGAGGTTATCCTTATTGGTGCCTCTACTGAAAATCCCTTTTTTGCCCTTGTACCTGCCCTTGCTTCAAGGTCAATGATATTCGAATTTAAACCCCTTTCAGAGTCTGAAATAAGAACCATAATTTTAAAGGCCATCAACTCACCAAAAGGCCTCGGAGGGAAAGGTGTAGAGATACAGGAGGATGCCCTTGATTTTATAGCATATCAGTGTGGTGGTGATGCCAGAAAGGCCCTTAATACACTGGAGCTTTCTTACCTGATTGCCTCTGAAAGAGGCAGTAGTAGATCGGTTATAACAAAGGAGATTGTGAAGGAGGCGTTACAGAACAAGACAGCCTATTATTCTGAGGATGAGCACTATGATGTGATATCAGCATTTATAAAAAGCATGAGAGGTTCTGATCCTGATGCTGCCCTGTACTGGCTTGCAAGGATGCTGACATCTGGTGAGGATCCAATGTTTATCGCAAGAAGGATTGTGATATGTGCCTCTGAGGATGTGGGCAATGCTGATCCTGCGGCACTTCAGATAGCCGTTGCAGCCATGTATGCTGTTGAGAAAATAGGGATGCCCGAGGCCAGGATACCCTTATCACAGGCAACCATCTACGTGGCCACTGCACCGAAAAGCAATGCCTCCTATCTTGCAATTGAAAGGGCGATAAGCGATGTTCAAAATGAGCCATTACAATCAGTGCCAGAGCATTTGAAAGATTCCCATTACAGTGGAGCAAAGAGACTGGGGCGTGGAGTGGGATATCTCTATCCTCATGATTATGAGGGACATTATGTAAAACAAAAATACCTGCAGAAAGAAAAGAACTTTTATGAACCCTCTGACGAGGGATACGAAAGAAACATCAAGATAATAATGAAAAAAAGGAGGAATATAAAGTGATGAATACAGCGATCTATGTTCTTTTGGGAATTCTCATTGGAGCTCTGTTTTCAGTTATATTCTATTTTGTAAACCGAAGGAAAGGAGACAAAATAACAGAGGGGCTACGTGAGGACTATGACAGACTGATATCTGATGCAAAAAAAGAGGCAGAACGAATAAAAAAGGAGGCCTCTCTTGAGGCTAAAGATATACTTTACAAGGCAAGGGCTGAGGCTGAAAAGGAGCAGAGAGAACTACGCAGAGAACTGAACCAGATTGAAAGGAGGATAAGAAACAAGGAGGAGAATCTGGAAAGAAAGCTTGACCAGCTCGAAAGAAGGGAAAGTAGCATTTCCAGGAGAGAGAGGGAGTTAAATCAGAGAGAGAACGAGATCAGTGAAAAAGAGAACAGATTAAAAGGGCTGATTGCGGAACAGATGAAGAAGATCGAAGAGGTTGCCGGCATGACCAGGGAACAGGCCAGGGATGAGTT
>JAADHP010000161.1 GCA_013151785.1 Nitrospirota bacterium
AAATATGCCATACCGATGATTCAGATTTTATAAGAAGAATAATGGAACGGCTTGCTTGTCTTGATAATAAATTGCCAGCACTTAAAAAGAACACTGACACGAATAACAGCAACTTCTATCTACCGTTTATAGATGAAATTGACAGTCCGGGGGAGCTGCAGCATGGAGGCTGGACAAATGAAAAGGAATTACTTCCATATTCACATCTGAGAGAGGCTTTAATTGATTGGACAGGGCAAAATAAATGGGTTTTTAGTGATGATTTAGAATTTCTGATACTCGATGATGTAATGTGGGAAGCTAATTGGCCGAACGAGGGTGGTGACAAAAAGAGGGAACAGAAATTCAAAAGAGATTTACTGAAGTTGAACGAATGTGCCGAAATGCTTTCAGGAAAAAAATGGAAGTTCTTTAGATTATTAAACCCAAATAAAAAAATAATATTCAAGAATTATATCCAAACGATTCTTGATGGGAGTGAAAAGTTCTTGTGCAAGGCCATTGGAAAAAATTGTGCCTCCGATTGCGAAGCAATGCTTACACATTTTACCCACATCCTTGTTGATTGGAAACTGGATGAAAGCGGAAAGTATAGCGGATTGAATCTTGTACGGGATTTAAAGGCATGGTTTAATAAAAATTCAGAGAAAACACACCTAATGCCTGAAATCCTTATCCTTACCAGAAACCCTGACCCTGTAACCATCGAAGCGGCGCTGGAGGCAGGAGCAAGTGGATATGTCCTTAAAGACGATATTGCCGAGTTGCCATATATAGTAGGGCGGACTGGAAGGCCTTTAAAGCCGGAAGAAAGAGACGAGATAGATTCATTGCTTACGGACAGCTTCCCGAGTCTGAAAAGCTTCCCTGCCTTTGTTCCCAAAGCGTTGTACTTTGATGAATGGAAAAAGATGGATAAGTTTGATCCTCCAGCCCCAGCACAGGAAAATAAAGATAATAATTATGAGAAAAGCATATCAGTAGTCGGCGACCGCATAGAGTGGTTAAAAAATATTCCCAAGGCAGACCTTCATGTCCATTTCGGTACGGCTATCCCATTAAATATTTGCTATGACCTTGCGCTTATCTCGGTATATAGATGGGCCTGCCAGTATTGTGCCGGCAACAAGGATAAATGGAAGCAATTAACATCAGCTTCAAAGCTTATAGGGACAATTCTCAGCGAGGCTGTTGATAAATTGAGTGCAGTAACAGAAGAAGATAGAGGAGATAAATTCAGAGAGTTTTATCGGAATTCTTTTAAAGAGGCAACAAAAATATATGAGGTCTCGACTGTTAACAATACCATCAAAAGGCTTAACCGCAGATTTGACAAAATATCGGAAGAGGTGATTGCCTGTTTAGTCGTTGCTAATCTGGGGTTTTTATATGGCATATACGAAGAAGATACGATATGTGAGAGGATCATAGAACTTGTTAATATCTGTGACGATTTAAAAAACAATACGGGAAACAATCAGTTGTTATACTCTTACCTCCAAGATGCCTCAAGACTTATTGACTATATTAAAAACTATTATGAGACGATAACAGCTAATAAAATTATTAAGTATGCTGAAACACTGATTGGCCTAAATAAGTCAAATAACTTAACATTTGATCCCCTAAGCAGCCTTCTAAGTATATCTAATACATTGCAAGACAGAGCAGAAGGATTGCCAAAATACCTTGGCGCTGGCGACCTTGTAGGGGCAAGCCTTTTACAGTTTGCGGAAACACTTCTGCTTGCCTCATATCACATACCGATATGGGCCTCAGAACAGAATGTCTGGCATCAGGAATTAAGGGCTGGACCGACAGGATATTTGAAAGGGCTGAATAACCCTACAATTGCTACAAAAATTATGATGCTTGGTTTATACGCAGGTATCAAAGCAGTAAGACATGAACATCGGGATAAACATCCGACGACATCCATTCTTATCACTGCCAAGCGGCATAAGGATAAAGAAGATATTAAAAAATCTGCTTTGCTTGCCACTGAGTTCATATCCAAAAATGAGAAGGGCATGGACGATGTCAAATCACAGGAATTCATACCAAAGGTTCTGGGGATGGATTTAGCAGGAATTGAAAGAGGCAACCTTCCGGAAGATATTGTTGAGCAATTTAGAGAATCTTTCAGGCGATGTCTTCTGATGACGGTACATGCCGGGGAGGATGAAAGCGTTGAGAGTGTATGGCAGGCTGTATATTCGCTTCATGCTTCAAGGATTGGACATTGCCTCCGTCTGGACGAGCATAAAGACCTTAAACGTTTGTTCAAAGACAGGCAGATATGCGTAGAACTTTGCCCCAAAAGCAATCAGTTTACCAATGGCTATACGCTGTATAGAAGAGATAAAGAAAAAAGTGAAGAACCAAAATTTTATGTCTTTGAGGACTACTGGAAATACCGTATTCCTCTCACGATTAATACAGACAACCCATTGATTTCTCACAGACCTGAAACAGAAGAAAGGCAGAATACAGAATACTTAATGGAGTATCCATTATCAGAGGAATATCTTGTCCTGCCACATTTATTAGGCAGTAATAATAAAAAGAAAGACAAGAACGGGAGGCCGCTTTTTATAAACCGCCTTTTGATTTTAAAGTTGATATATAACGGTTTTAAATATTCCTTCCTCAGCCCCAAAGAAAAAGCCCGTTTAATTGAGTGCGCCGACAGGGAAGTCTTTAACGTTCTTGCAGAGGAGTTCCTGGATGTGTATATTTCAGCCGAAAGGTGAGTGTTAAAATGCCAGACAATTGTCTTTAATCAAGGAGACTTTTTCAGGATTGTTGTCAATGTCGATAATAAAATGTTCCGGAAGCTTGATATCAGTTTTAAAGCATTGAAGGCAGCGTCCGTTCAGGGAGGCGGTAGGATGAGCTTGACAAGCTTATGCTGAAACATGTAGATTAGTTTCAGGAGGTGAGAGAATGCCTACAACTACAGTAAGAATCCCTGAAGAAAAGAGAGACCTTCTCAAAATTGTTGCCAGTATTGAGAAAAGAGATATAAAGGATATCCTCACGGAGCTGATAGACGAATATCTGGAAAGGCATAAGGAAACCTTGGAGATACTTTCGAGGCCTGAATGGGTTGAAGCCATCAACAAGGGGTTAAAAGCTTCAGAAAAGGGCGAAACTGTTAAGTGGAGAAAAAAGAGACCTGGGAAGTAGTCCTTACAAAGCCTGTAGAAAAGATATACGATAAGTCCGGTAAAGTAATGCGTCGGAAGCTTGACGTGTGTTTTGAATCATTGGAGAAAAATCCACTCTACGGTAACAATATAAAATCTCTTACGGGTAATCTGAAAGGGCTTTTAAGATACAGGATTGGAGACCGGCGGATAATTTACAGAGTCTTTGAAGCACAAATGATTGTTGAAATCATAGCGATTCTTCCAAGAGGAGATGCTTATAAATAATTGCAAGTATCCAAATAATGAAAACCTGCAAACTGTTGTTATGAATCCCGAAGCAAGTTCGTGAAATCGTGATTTTTAGGGATACTTTATGTAAAATTCAGGAAGACAGATGTAGTTCAGGGAACCACAAGGCTTTCAAGGCTTTTTCAGAGACGATTCCGTTCAGATTTTTTATGAGGCGGTTCGCTGGAGGGGACAGGATGGAAAATTTGCTATACTGAATAAAGCAGGCACGGGGATGTGGAACAGGATTCCATGAGCCTGGAACACGCTGTGGAAGGCATAAGGTGTTCTGAAGAGAAAAAGAAGGAGTACCGGGGTGATGGATGGGCGAGAGCAGGGTGATTGATGAGATTGTCAGGGTTTTGGTCGAGCACCTGCAGCCTGAACGGATAATTTTGTTTGGTTCAAGAGCAAAGACAGGAGAACATGGATACTCTGACTTTGACATTGCCATAGAAGGGGCTGTTATGGATATCAGGGAGGAGAGGATAATAAAAGAGATCCTTGACGAAAAGATGGCGATATATACTGTTGATCTGATAACACTTGATAAGGCGGACGAGGAATTCAGGAAAATAGTCCTGAAGACAGGAAAGGTCCTGTATGATAGAGGAAGTAAAGTACTCACTTGATAAATTAAAGAAAGCCTCCAAGAAGTTGGATGATGCTGTCAGGGAAGCAATTGATGAACTTGACAGAGACGGAGCAATACAACGCTTTGAATTCACCTTTGAGGTCTTCTGGAAGGCACTTAGAATATTCCTTGAGTATGAGGGGTACAGATGTGCCGGTCCGAGGTCATGCATCAAAGAGGCGGCAAGAAGGGGTTTCTTGAAGGAAGCGGAGATTGTGCTTGACATGCTTGAGGACAGAAATAAAACCTCTCATATATATGATGAATCAACGGCAAAGGAGATTTTTGAGAGGATAAAGGCCAGGTATGTGAAGGTTTTTAAGGAGAATATAGAGCTGTTAGATGGTTACATTTCATAGCGGGAATTTGATTTGAAGCAGGTGGAGACATGACCGCCGAACCCGGGTTCGTGAGTTCGTGGATTTTTATGGAGCGACCGTGTAAAACCGGGGAGTCAGGGGCCGTTCAGGGATTCAGGAGGATCCGATGACTTTTTCAGAGACGGTTTCGTTGAGCACGGCAGGGTTCACCGACATAATCGATATCACCGGCAAGGTCCTCGACGTCATCGGACGTTCAGGCATGGAGAACGGCCTCGTGACGGTCTTCTGCC
>JAADHP010000287.1 GCA_013151785.1 Nitrospirota bacterium
GGAGCTTCTTTGTAAAAGCAGGATGTTATATGATTGTTCCATTGAGGAGTTTTTAAAGATAAAATTAAAGGGGTACATGACGAGGATTAAAGAGATTGGGGATATTGATCTGTATGATACTGTAGTGGGTGAGGTTGAGAGGGTACTCCTCAAGATTGCCTTTGAGGAAGCAGATTGTAATCAGGTGAGAGCTTCCCAGATACTGGGACTCAGCAGGAACACCATCAGGAACAAGCTGAAAAAATACCGCATGATATGATCTGATTAAGCACAAAATCAAATCAGATTTACCAGGTAAGGTAAACTGATTTTCTCCTCGGAGGAGGGGCTTCATGAAAAGACCCCGGGCTTCTCGGGCCAGAAGCCATGGAGGGACTCGAGAATGACTGAGCAGGCAGATATAGCAATACCTTAAGAAACAAAAAATTGAACCCGGACGTGTAAGCAAAAGAGTTGTGTTTTGGTAGACAGGAAGGGCGGAAAGTACAGATGGAACACTACAACAACATGAAGGTATGGAAGAGATAATCTAAAGTTGTAATTTTAGGTTGACAAGAGCATTCCCTTTAATCTATGTTAGAATATATAAAATGACCAGGGTCAGAGGTAACGAGGCGCAAATTTAACATGGAAAGGAGGTGGTGAGGCTAAGTTTCTTGATTCAGTTATTTTTTTGTTGTTTTCAATTGAAATCAATTGAAAAACAAACCAATTAAAACGGGGAGGAAGTATGAAGAAAAAGACTCTATTCGTATATCTACTTGCAGCCTTTTTAGTTACCTTTGGTTTTTCCTTGGTTTTTGCCGGTGAAGTCTCTGGCCCTATGGGTAAAGGAGTTGAGAGAAATTTCCCTCAGTTGAAAGGTATAGCCTATATACAGGGCCATGGCGGACATGTAGCAGTTGTAAATCTTGCCACAGGCGAAGTAAGAAGAATAGTTCATGGTAAACCCTCCGACGCACTTACCCTTTCTAAGGATGGAAAGAAACTCTATGTATTCAGTCTTGATGGTTATGCTAAAGAGATAGACCTTGTAACAGGGAAGCAGACCGAGTGGGTAAAGCTGGGTAAGAAACACTGTGGTTCCAATATAGCTCCTGATGGTACACTCTGGGTAAGTGATATGGCCGATGGTCATGTCTATGTCTATGACCCCAAGACACACAAGCTTGCCGACAGTTTTCCTGTAAGTAAATCCATCTGTGGAATCGATTTTTCAAAAGATGGCAAAGTTGCCTATATCTCAGATATGCCAGGTGGCTTTGTGAGCATTGTTGATGTAAAGACAAAGAAGGTTATAGGAAAGATAGAAGGTGTGGGTAACTTTATCCATCGTGCAAGGCTGCGTCCAGGCACGAATGAACTCTGGCAGTCCGAGGGTAATGAGCTGAAAGCCGGAAAACCCTATGGTGTGGGCTATGCCGAGGCAGGTGGAGTGCCTGGTGGAATCAGTATTGTTGATGTCAAAACCGGCAAGGTGAAGGACTTTATTATCACTGGTGGTAACCCTCATGATGTTGCCTTTACTCCTGACGGGAAATATGCCCTCGCTGCTGTAAGACAGGTTCCTGAACAGGACGACAGTGGTATTGTTGTTATCGATGCCAACACGAAGAGGATCGTAAAGGTCTATTCAGCATGTAAGAAATGTCATGGAGCGATCGGTCTTGAGATTCCAGAGAACAAAGACGGTGGAAGAGCATTCCTTTGTGGTATAGATGTGAACTGGAACGAGACAGGCTTCAGCAAGGCCTGCGAATAAAATAAGCATTCTTTTTGTGAGGCAGGGGGGTAAAACCTCCTTGCCTCACTATACACCTACCTCTGCTATTAGGGGTCTTGACGGGGAACGCTCCAGTAAAAATGAACAAAAAGATCATAATATATATATCATTGTTGTTGTCTTTTTCTATTGCTCTGTTTATTTTGATGCCTGTTCAATTGCACATGGATAAAACAGGACAAATAAGTCTTGATGTCTGCAAAAAGAATCTTCAATTCAATCATCTCTCAGGGGTGGTTTATGTCCCTGTTGCATGTACCGTTATGA
The DNA here is from genome assembly GCA_013151785.1 of Nitrospirota bacterium. GTDB lineage: Bacteria > Nitrospirota > Thermodesulfovibrionia > Thermodesulfovibrionales > JdFR-85 > JAADHP01. Next base: position 2,051 of record JAADHP010000287.1, read on the forward strand.
TGAATATACTGGAGTCCAGGTTTATGAAATTCAGAGACTATCTATTATTCCTGTCCCCGCCTGTTATTGAAATAAACAAACCACCTGTCTGAACATTCAATCCTACCAAACCCCGCTAAAAAATGTTATTATACTTTCGTTCTGACTTATTTTTTTAAAAGAAGGGAGAGAAGGACTTGAAAAGGCTTAAACTTTCACATATAGCACGTAAAAATATCAAGAGAAAATTTTTCAGGAGTATTTCCATAATGCTGTCTGTTATGGTGGTGGCCGCGACTCTTTTCTCTGTAACCACGGTGATGGATTCTGTTGAAACGAGTATAGAGAAGGGTACTGCCCGACTTGGTGCAGACATTATGGTTGTGCCTGCCGAGGCCGAGGCAAAGGCCAAGACAGCGCTGCTTGCCGGAGAGCCGTCAACCTTTTACATGGACAGATCAATAGAGGATAAGGTCAGGAAGGTCAAGGGTGTTAAGGCTGTAGCAAGTCAGGTATTTCTGCAGACAGCCAAATATAGATGTTGTGATGTGTCCAATATGTTATTGATAGGGTTTGACCCCAAGCATGACTTCACTATAATGCCATGGCTTTCAAAGGAGCTTACAAGACCCTTGGGTACGGATGAGATAATAATGGGCAGGGGCCTTACTGCCTATGATGTGGGTTCCAAGATAAAATTCTATGGGAAATACTTCGAGGTGGTAGGGATGCTTGAGGAAACAGGGATGAAGTTTATAGATAACTCTGTTTTCATGCCTTATGCAGCAATGAAGAAGCTTGCAGAGGAATCAAAACACAAGAAGGGAGTAAAGGCTGCAAATCTTCCTATAGACAAGGTATCTACCGTGCTTGTCCAGGTCGAACCCGAGATAAGCCCTCAGAGAGTGGCCATATTTATCGAGCATGATATACCCGGTGTAAAGGCAATAGTTTCAGAGCAGGTCATTTCGTCGGTAAGAAAACAGCTTTTTGTGCTACTGAGAAGCATCCTTTCCATAAGCATAATTCTCTGGATAATGGCTCTGTTACTGATAGGGGTTGTCTTTTCCATGATAGTTAATGAGCGTCAGCGAGAGATAGGTCTTTTGAGGGCCATGGGGGCCAAAAAGAGCAATATATTCAGGCTGATTATGACAGAGGCATCCATCCTGTCTATTATGGGTGGAATCGTAGGTATTGCCCTGGGAGGTACCTTTTTATATGTATTCAAAGGTTTCATCAGGGCTTCCCTGAATATTCCCTATCTCTGGCCTTCTGCGGCAGAATATGCGGTGCTGGTAGCAGGTTGTCTGCTTCTATCCTTTCTGACAGGGGCTGTGGCAGCACTCTGGCCTGCTATTCGCTCCATGCGTATGGAGCCCTATGAGGCAATAAGGAGAGGGGAGTAATCTTTGATTTGAGATTTTTGATTTAAGATTTGAACACTTAGGAGGATTTAATGATTGAGGTAAAGGAACTTACAAAGACATACAAAGTGGGAAGTGACATTATAAAGGCTGTTGATCATGTGAATCTTGAGGTAAGAAAGGGAGAATTTATCTCCATACTTGGCCATTCAGGAAGTGGTAAAACCACACTGCTAAGCCTGATCGGGGGGCTTACAAAGCCCGACTCAGGCACAGTAAAGATAGATGGAATTGATATATGGTCTATAAGTGACAATGACCTTTCGGAATTGAGAAACAGGAAGATCAATTTTATTTACCAGTTTGCCAGCCTGATACCGACCCTGAATATTATAGAGAATGTTCTTGTGCCCACTGCATTCAGGCCAAAGGATGAACCGATAAACTATTATGAGTTTGCCATGGAGCTTCTTGATATTGTGGGAATCAAGGACAAGGCCAGATCCTACCCGGCACACCTGAGCGGTGGACAGCAGCGGCGTGCCGCAATTGCCAGGGCCTTTATAAACAATCCCGAGATAATACTTGCTGATGAGCCTACAGGCGACCTTGATGAGGAGACAGAGGCAGAGATAATGGACCTGTTCAAAAGGATGAACCAGACAAAAGGTATTACATTTATTATAGTGACCCATAGTTCGGATCTTGCACGTCAGACCGAAAAGAGATACCGTATGGCCAACGGAGTACTGAAAGAGGAGACATGATCCCTTTAAAAGCACCGATAGGGTATTTTCTGGTAGGGGTTCTAACTCTGTTTTTTGTGATTGCCTGCTCTGAAAAGGGGCCACCTCAGATCAGTATAAAATGGCCTCAGATGCTTGTTGAAGGTGACAGTGGTGCGGCATTTATGGTAATATTCAACAAGGGCAAGGGTAGTGACAGGCTGAAGAGTTGTACTGTGAAGGAGTACCCACAACTGACCTGTGAGCTTCATGATATTGTAAAAGGCAGAATGCAGCTGGTTAGAGATTTCGAGGTGCCGGCTGGTGAGACTCTTGAGCTAAAACCTGGAGGAAGGCATCTAATGCTCTTCGGACTACCTGAGAAGCTTCAGGGAGAGATTACAATTGTACTTCATTTTGAAAAAACCGGTGATGTTCCTGTAAAAACAGGGGTGGTAAGATGAGGGTTGTAAGGGTATCTGTGATCGGGATTTTGCTCCTCTGTATGATGGTTATGGCTGTCTTTCCTCCTCTTGTAGTTTTGTCTC
>JAADHP010000288.1 GCA_013151785.1 Nitrospirota bacterium
ATATCCTTCAGTGTAAGAGGATATCCGGTCAGATAAAGGAGCGCGTACAAAAGCATGGAACCATGACCTGCAGAGAGTATAAATCTATCACGGTTGAACCAACCGGGGTTACGGGGATTATGTTTCAAGTACTTCGTCCACAAAACATAGGCCATTGTAGCATCACCCATAGGCATACCTGGATGACCCGAGTTTGCCTTCTGGATTGCATCCACTGCAAGAAATCTTATTGTGTTGATACAAAGCTCATCAATCTTCATAAATAGCCTCCAATGGTTTTTTAAGTATTTAATTCAGGATTGTCAGATAAATAGAACATTGTTAGGGTATGAGGTATTAATTTTGAGTGGATTTTAATTTTGCATAAGACATCAGGGGCTTTGCCCCTGAGACCCCAGAGAAAAGGAAACAATTTATACTCTGGGGAGTTTGAGGGGCAGTGCCCCTCAAAGCTCTGGCAAGCACGCAAAATTTCCTCGGAGCAGACCGTGGATGGTCTGCGAGAATGAGACGAAAAATTAATACCCCATACCCTCTTAGTTATAATCTTACTACAACCCCCTTTTCTTTGAGATACTCCTTTGCCTCCCTGATGGTGTATTCACGATAATGAAAGATTGATGCAGCAAGCACAGCATCTGCCTTTCCCACGGTAACCGCCTCGTAAAGATGCTCCAGTGTGCCTGCACCACCAGAGGCAATCACAGGTATGCCAACAGCCTCTGACACAGCCCTTGTCAACTCCAGGTCATAGCCATCCTTTGTACCATCCCTGTCCATTGAGGTAAGCAGTATCTCACCTGCACCCAGCTCTTCCATGTACCTTGCCCAGAGCACTGCATCTATCCCTCTGGGTCTTCTTCCGCCATGGGTGAATACCTCCCAGTGCTTTGCATCTAAAGTGGAAGGTTGGGTGTCAAGCAAAAGATACTGTAGGGCTTTGTTCTCCCTTAACCAATCAGGTATGTCTCTTGGCTGGTCAATCTCAAACCTTGAGTAATGAACACGCTTTGCATCTATTGCCACCACGATACACTGGCTGCCAAATCTTTCAGATGCCTGTCGTATAAACTCAGGATTGCGTACAGCAGTGGTATTAATTGATACCTTGTCGCAGCCTGCATTAAGAAGGTCTCTTATATCATCAAGGCTCCCTATGCCTCCACCAACAGTAAGGGGCATGAACACATCTGCTGCTGTACGTTCAACAACATCAAGGATTATCTTTCTCTTCTCGTGTGAGGCGGTAATATCAAGAAACACAAGTTCATCTGCACCCTGTTCGTCGTAGTATATTGCATTCTCTACAGGATCACCTGCATCACGGATATTGACAAAGTTCACCCCCTTGACCACACGGCCATCTCTTACATCAAGACAGGGTATTATTCTTTTGGCAAGCAACCTCTCTCTACCTTTCAATAAAAATAGATTAATATTATAACAATTTGTGTAACAAAAAATGGATGAAACTTTCAAAAACCAGACCATTTAGGTTAAAATTCAGTGATATTCATAAATTCAGGGAGACCAGATGAAAGAACTCACTGTTGATTTAGGCATAAGAAGCTATAAGATAATCATTGGAACCAATATCCTTGGCAGGATAGATGAGAAGGTCAGGGAATTTCACTTCTCTCCAAAATCTGCAATAATCAGCAATCCCACAGTCTATTCACTCTACGGAGCACAACTGAGAAAGGCTATCAAGTCAGCAGGTCTTGAACCCGTTACAATCCTGATACCTGACGGAGAGGAATACAAGGACTACTTCTGGTCATATCATATACTGAGCAAACTTCTTGAGACAGGCCTTGACAGAAGGTCTGTGATCTTCGCCCTTGGTGGCGGTGTTATAGGTGACATCACAGGGTTTGTAGCCTCAACATATATGCGAGGTATCTCCTACATACAGGTTCCCACAACCCTGCTTTCACAGGTGGACAGCTCTGTTGGTGGAAAAACAGGGGTTAACCATCCCCTCGGGAAAAACATGATAGGAACCTTCTATCAGCCATCCCTTGTATGGATAGATGTGGAAACATTAAGAACCCTTCCTCGCAGGGAGTTCCTTGCAGGCATGGCAGAGATTATAAAGTATGGCATCATCTGGGACAAAGAGTTCTTCAATCATCTCTACAAACACTCTGAGGAGATAACAGAACTGAACCCTGAACATCTCATGAATATTATCTATCGTTCATGCCAGATAAAGGCAGAGGTTGTATCACAGGATGAACAGGAAGCAGGCATCAGGGCCATACTGAATTTTGGCCACACCATAGGACATGCTATTGAGACAATAACAAACTACAGGCGATTCCTGCACGGTGAGGCTGTTGCCATCGGAATGGTATACGAGGCAAAGCTGGCAAACAAAAAAGGTTTAATCAAACAATACACTGTCAACAAAATCAGATCCCTTATAAGAAAGTACAACCTGCCCCACAGAATTGACTTTCCCTACCACAGCACAGAGATTTTCAAGGCCATGGCCATCGACAAAAAGGCTGTCTCCGGCAGATTAAGATTTGTATTGCCTCTGGAGATCGGCAGGGTAACAATTGTTTCCGATGTCCAGAAAAGACTCCTGGAAGATATCCTCTGAATCTCCAGACTTGAGTGGCTCTGGGCCACAAATATCGGGGCTTTCCATCACTTTTAAAAGAACATAGGACATTAAATATGTTATAATTTTTTATGATTGATACACTGCAGATATATGAGGAACTGAAGGATGAGATAACCCCTTCGGCTGCAAAAAAGATAGCCGAGGCTATTGGTAAGGTCTATAGTGAACTGCTGAATACAGTAACAAAAGAGGAGTTCAGGGAACTCAGGGAAACAGTAGCAGAGCTTGCCGAAGCTCAGAAGAAAACCGAAGAGGAACTGAAGAAACTTGTTTCAGAGCATCGCAAAACCAGGGAACAGCTTGGAGGTCTTACTCATACTGTAGGCTATATCCTTGAGGACAGGGCATACAGAGGACTGCCAGAACTCCTGAAACGTGACTTTGGGATTGAGGTTACCACCCCACTGAAACGTGACTATATTGAACTTTCACCTGGAAGGTATGAAGAGGTAAATATTATTGGCAGGGGAAGACGCAATGGACAGGAGGTTCTGATAGTAGGTGAATGCAAGACACAACTGAAAAAGGCTGACATAGACTCCTTTATAAGATTTGTTAAAAAGGTAAAGGATATCCTGCCGGAAGACAAGATACTACTTACAGTTACCTATCAGGCCTCACCACCTGTGAGAGAGTATGCAAAACAAAAGGGTATTAAATTGTATTTCTCCTATGAAATGCCGATTTAGGCATACACAAATTATCGGGACTGTCTCCTGAAAAACTGCTTGAATAAGGATTAACTTCCTATCTTCTTTCTGATCCTGGAAATCTCTTGAAGTAAGATATCAATATCGTCCAGATATCTATTCTTAAACTCCTCTATCAGGTGGTCTATCTTTACCCTGTCTATTACCCTTTTTTCTTTATACCCTGTTAAATCCTTTATAGTATCCAGATCAATGCACCCCTTTGTCTCCTCTATAATCGGTTTCATCTTATCAAATAAAAAATCAAGCTTTTTTAGCGGATAATCTGTACATGAAATAAAATCTGAAACCTCTTCAGGTACCTGAATTCCATATCGGGCTTTTGCTTTCCTGATTATTATCTCTTTCCTTGTCTCAGTCTCATGAGGTTGAACATCTACCATTAAAAGCCCTTCAAAACTGTCAATCAAAACCTCCCTTTCATCATCTGGCACACAGGAACCATCATAGGCCATCACCACCTGCTGTTTACGATGACAAAGCCCTGGAATATAGAACAACAGTAAAAGCAGGGCTTTATAGCCGATTCTGTGAAGGTCGTCAATCAGAAAAACATCGTGATAATCAAATATCTTTAAAATCTCATGTGTTTTTCTCAACTGCGAGGCAATCCACAACCCTCTCTCCAGGGTTAATATTGGCATATAGCATACTTTTACTTCAGGGCTCTGCAGGGCTATCTCATTTCCAATTGCATGCAAGAGGTGTGTTTTACCTGTGCCTTCCTCTCCGTATATCAATACAGGATTATGATTGCCTCCAGGCGCACTGCTGATACTCCTTGCCACCTCATAGGCAAACCTGTTTGACCTTGAAACCACAAATGACTCAAAGGTGTATGATGGATTAAGATTATTTTTTCTCCCACGGCTCATATTACATTTTATCACTTAGAGTACAGAAAGTCTATATTAAAGACGCAGCTTTATTTCCCCTGCTCTTTTTTCTTTTCTGCTACATGGAGCCCCTTCAGCTTTTCAAGAGACACTTTAAGCACCTTTGTTTTGTTCCCTATCCTGTAGGTAAAAACCAGTGCCCTTGGGTTTGGAATAATTGGATAAAAAACACTCCCCTGGATAGATGCATTACCTGCAAGGGTAATGCTACGAAGATTCCTGCGATTAAACTCCTGCTCTATGGCCTCCCTGTCTTTCTGGTCAGCATAATGCCTTCCAGGGAGATAAACAGGCCCTGCAATTGCTGCCACAGGTGCAAGAAACATCATACCTGTTGCAGCACCATATGAACCAGCTGCCACTGCAGCACCTGCTATAACCGAAGGTGCCGCACTGATTGCCATTGATATCCCCATATCCTTATACTGCT
>JAADHP010000042.1 GCA_013151785.1 Nitrospirota bacterium
AGGCAGGGTGCCGAAGAAAAATAATGCCCACACCTTTGAAGAAAACAAGAGTTCTTCTTAAACAAGGGGTAGAGGTGGTTCATCATCCCATTGATGCAATAGGATTTAAAATATTAAGACAACAGAGTCTTTTCAGCCTTAAGGTGATAGATAAGGTTGCTGGTGAATGTTACTGTCGGTATTGCTACATGGTCTTCTTCACCACCTCTACCCCTTTTCAATTGAAAGCTGATTTGATTTTACTCTGTCTTTCAATAAAGGTACGAACAGAGACTAATCCTGTGGATTACATTATTTTTATGAGGTGCCCTGCCTTGATATTATTTTATATTTGGACAGATATGACAGGAGGACTAAATGAATGAGATGAAAAAAATAATCAGGGATCTGATCATTAAGAACCGCAGTGTCAGACGTTTTTATGAGGCATACCATATCAGTATGGAGACCCTTGAAGAGCTTGTTGACCTTGCAAGGCTGTCACCTTCGGCAGGTAATCTTCAGCCACTCAAATATATCCTTTCCAATAGTCCTGAAAGGAACGAACAGATATTCTCCTGTCTTTCATGGGCAGCCTACCTGAAGGACTGGCCTGGTCCTGAAAAAGATGAGCGCCCTTCTGCTTATATAGTTATTCTGGGTGACAGAGGGATAACACAGACATTTCATTGTGACCATGGCATAGCAGCCCAGAGTATCCTTCTTGGAGCACGGGCAGCAGGGCTTGCAGGATGCATAATCGGCTCTATCAACAGGCCGCGCCTGAGGGAGATACTGTCTTTACCAGAACAATATGAGATACTTCTTGTTATTGCAATAGGTATGCCCAGGGAAGAGGTGGTTATTGAAGAGGTGGGCCCAGAGGGTGATATAAAATACTGGCGGGATGAAAAAGGGGTACATCATGTACCGAAGAGGAGGCTATCCGACATTATTCTGGAAATATGACAGCAGAGGAAATAGACTTTCCTTTAACCCAGATCCAGTTGTAAGGACAAGAAAGAATAGCCGAAAGCAGTGGTATGGTAGAGTCTTACACATCATTCTCGACGTGCATCCATGCACGTCTCCGAGGGAATTTTGCGATTTGCCCTCCTGGCAAATCTTATGCAAAATTCAAAACCGTTCAGACTCTACCATACCACTGCTATAAATTTATCGCTGGATCTGGGATAGACTTTCCTTTAACTTTAAAAGGCTTTTATGACTTCTGTCACCATTTCAGTGTTTTATTCATTAATGCACTGTATAGCCCATCAGGCAAAAAGGCGTGTCTGTGGATCTCTTCAGAGTAGTATTTTGTATCCTCAATACAGGGCCGCCTTATATCACGAAGGGACAGATTGTTTGATGCAGCAGAGAAGGTCCACCAGTTGCCTGCATAGGTGGCGATAGGTGCGGTGTAAAGATCTACTACAGGAAATACAAGCTTCATGGTTTCCTGTACATTGACAACCATCTCTTTATGAAAATGCAGGGATTCTGAAAGGGTTACAAACATTCCATCCTCTTTCAGTGCCTCTTTTGCTGACTTAAAGAACTCCACAGTAAAGAGACTCTTGGCAAAGCCTATGATATCTGTTGAGTCTACTATCACTACATCGAATTCATCCTTATGGGATTTTATGAATTCCGCACCATCCATATTCTGGATGTGCACCTTTTCGTTATCTATTGCCGAGGAAACAGTGGGGAAAAACTCTCTGGATATGTTAATAACCTCCCTGTCGATCTCCACAAAGTCCACTCTTTCCACTATATCATGTTTCAGAACCTCTCTGACCGCCCCTCCGTCACCTCACCCCCACCTATTACCACCACCTTCCTGGGATTGGGGTGTGCATGCATCAGCACCTGTACAAGCATCTCATGGTAAAAGAACTCATCCCTTTCTGTAAGCTGTACCACACCGTCAAGCACAAGTATTTTGCCGAAATAGTCATTCTCAAATACCAGGATCTCCTGATACTGGCTCTTTCCCTTATAGAGAACTCTGTCAACGTCATAGACATACTGTATTGGTGCATAGGGATCTTTTTCAAAGAACTTGATCATCTCAGCCTCCTGAATTATTTGGAATCTTCTAATTCTAACTGAAGAGACAGTACTCTTTCAATTTCTTTCTCAGCCTCGATAGCATACTCTTTAAGAGGGGCTTTGTGATTGGATATGGCCTTGCTGAAGAATCTCTGAAGGATGTTTGATATGGAAGGATAAAGGGGAGTCCTTGGTCTTGGATATGATGTAAGAAAGACATCCTTCATGTACTCAAACTGGGGGTTTGCTTCCAGTATATCAGGGTCTGAATAGAGTTTCTTTCTTGTGGGAGCCTTTCCTGCATTGATGGCAATAAGTTTCTGAACCCGCTCACTTGAGAGGTATCTGGCAAAGGTCCATGCAGCATCCCTTTTGTCAGTATATGCACTTATACCAACCTGCCAACCACCAAGGGTGGAAAAGCTTCTGCCACCAGGGAAATGGGGAAGTCTTGCAATGCCAACCCTGCCAGCTATCCTTGATTTCTCAGGGTCATTTGATATCTTCCATGCATAGGGCCAGTTTCTATGAAAGATTGCCTTGCCCTGTATAAAAAGTGATAAGGACTCGGGTTCCTGATAGGTAAGAACCCCCTTTGGTGCAATATTGCCTATAATCTGGTCTCTTACAAACTTTATGGCCTCAAGTGTTCTGGCATCTGTTAGGCCAGGCTTGCCAGTGTTCGGATCCATAATAAATCCTCCATTACTAAGGATGAACTCCATCATATCACATACAAGCCCTTCATATTGTTTGAACTGGCCTGAGTACCCATAGATTGTGTTGCCCTGCTTTGCCTCTTCTTTTATTATATGTTCGGCGATTTTCACCAGCTCTGACCATGTCTCAGGCGGAGCGTATCCATATTTTTGAAGGAGGTCTTTCCTGTAATAAAGCAGTCCGCTATCAATGAAAAGGGGTATGCCATATATGTGTCCCTTATATGTGTTGGCAAGGATGGTGCTATCAAGAAATTCTTTTCTTTCTTCCGGAGGGAAAAGCTCATCAAGCTGAAGTGCCCATCCGGCAGAGGCAAATTCGGGTGGCCATATGACATCCATTAAAAAGACATCAACATCCTTGCTTTTGTTCTTTAATTTCTGTGTCAGCATATCATGAAAGGCAGTTGAAGAATGGGGGCCTATTTCACGGACAATCTTTATATCAGGATGTTCCTGTTCAAAGGTGCTGATAATCTCATCCCATACCTCTGGTACATTGGGTTTCCAGGTAACAAAATGAAGGGTTGTTTTTCCCCCGGTCTCTTTTTTTGTACAACCCAGGGGAAGTATTATAAGCAGAATCAGTAAGATCAATATGATTTTAAATCTGGATATATTCATGTGTTTAAAAAATCTTTTATTGAATCCAGAGGAGTTTTCTGAATATCCAGCCCTTGTCTCCAAATTCATCAACAACCCTTACCCATTTCCCTTTGACCTTAAGAACCCTGAAGGTATCATATCTTATAGCAGGACTCAGTTCGGTCTTCTTATATCTTGTGCCAGGGCCTGTCCTTATATTAGCTTTGTCAGACTTTACTACAGCACATCTGTATTTCCCTGTTACAAGGTCTTTATAAACCCAGTGGACATCACCATCCACATCTTTAACCTTGTACCATTTACCCTTCTTTGATAGTTTCTGCAGAGGCATATACTTGAAGACCTCCCATGTTTTTTTATATTTAGTTCCGGGGCCGCTTCTCAGGTTTGCCACAGATGCTTTTACACAGAGGGCACTAACAGAGTCTATAAGGAGAAAGAGCAGCAATAGAGAAACCGTTATAGTTTTGATGAGGTTATGCATTGAAATTATGTTAGCAGACAGAGGCGATTCTTTTCAAGTTGTTGTGAAGCCCGACCTCTGGTCGGAGAGCTTCACTGCCGGTATTGCTACATGGGGGCTTCTTCACCACCTCTGTCTGCCTGTGCAGGACTGATGGTAAGAGCAGTGCTGTGGTGGAGTCTGAAGGGTTTTGAATTTTGTGTTAGATTTGCCGTGGAGGGCAAATCGCAAAATTCCCTCGGAAGCGGACAGGATGTCCGCTGAGAATGAACTGAAGACTCCACCATGGCACTGCTTATGATGTTATATCTATAGAGTTTTATCTGGTTTTAAAATTGAGGGAACGCTTGCAGATTTTGTTTGACAGTACAGGGAAAACCAGCTATAATACAACTATAAATGTAATTAAATGTAATTCCTCTCAGGAGGGTGCTATGTCTATCCAGTGGACTGAGGATTTATCAACAGGCTTCACAGAGATTGACAACCAGCACAAGGAGTTGTTCAGCAGAATCAACGAGTTCCATCAGGCATGTAAGCTTGGCAAGGGGAGGGGAAAGGTCAGAGAAACCATTGAGTTCCTTGAGGATTATGTAATAATGCATTTTTCCACTGAAGAGAATTACATGGAAAAATATAACTATCCTGCTTATAATAGTCACAGAATAGAGCATCAGAAATTTATAAAAAACCTTGAGGATATAAAAGAGGATTTTGAAAAACAAGGGGCAGGGGTATCATTAGTGGTCAATATTAATCACATGATTGTGGAGTGGTTACACAAACATATCCGCAGGGTTGACAAGGCTTTAGCCAACTTCTTAAGAGACAAAACCATGACATAGTTAAAGACAGGTCATCTTTGAAACAGAATAAAATTTTTTCTTGACAAAATCTCGGCCATTCTATTAATCTATAAATCCTGTAGAGATGGTTCATCTCTTTATAATTCACCATGAAGGGGGGTTGTGGATTGCATGCTTTAGGTACCCATCTACTGGTAGAATTAAAAGACTGTAACAGGGAGATCCTCAAGGATCTCAACACTGTCAAAGATGCAATGGTCTCTGCTGCCAGAGAGGCAAAGGCCACGATCATTGATGTATCCTTCCATGAATTCAGTCCCTTTGGGATAAGCGGGATGGTTGTAATCGCTGAATCACACCTCTCAATACATACATGGCCAGAATATGGATATGCTGCTGTTGATATCTTCACATGTGGAGACGTAATAAAACCTGAGGAGGCTGCAAGATATCTCATTGAGAGGTTTGAATCCAGGAATCCTTCGATTGTAGAGATGAAGAGAGGGATCATCTCTCATCAGAACGAGAAGCTACCTCACAAGGTCTGTGATGCTCAACTCCAGATGGTTTCTTGAATTCACGAATGAATCAGAGGCAGCGCTCCACTCAATAGAGGAAGTGCTTTATACCTCGCAGACACAGTACCAGAGGCTTGAGATATTTAGACTTGGCAAGTACGGAAAGGCCCTGGTACTTGATGGAAAGATGCAGTCTGCCCAGAGTGATGAGTTTATCTATCATGAATCCCTTGTTCATCCTGCATTGATTACCCATGGAGAGCCCAGAAAGGTTCTCATTGCTGGTGGAGGGGAAGGCGCCACAATCAGAGAAGTGCTGCGATATCCTACTATCGAGTCTGTGACGATGGTTGATCTTGATGAAGAGGTGGTTGAGGCCTGTAAGAGACTGTTACCTGAATGGCATGAAGATACCTTTGATGACCCCCGGGTAGAGGTTGTCTACGAGGATGCAAGGGCCTTTATAGAAAATTCCACAGTTCCCTATGACATTATTATTCTTGACCTTCCGGAACCCATGGAGGAGGGGCCTGCTATAATGCTTTATACTGAGGAGTTTTATAAGAATGTATATAAACACCTGAGTGCAGAGGGCATTATGGTTACCCAGGCCACAACCATTGCACCCCACAACCTGAACTCCTATAGGATCATATTCAATACCATATCTCAGGTCTTTCCAGTTGTTAGGGGATACTATACATTTGTGCCTTCTTTTTATACACCATGGGGTTTTGTTCTTGCATCAAAGGCATCTGATCCAAAGTCACTGACCTATGATGAACTGAGGGAAAGAATATCAAGGCTTAATGCCTCTCTTGGATTTTATAATGAGGAAACCCATCACGGAATGTTTGCCCTGCCAGATTATCTCAAGAAGGCACTTGATGAAGAGAAAAGGGTAAACAGAGACTCATCTCCCATATCCTTTTATTAATACTACCCCCCATTGCTATCCAAAAAGATTTACCCAAATCCAGCGATAAAGTTATAGCAGTGGTGTGGTAGAGTCTTACACATCCCATACACCCCAGAAAATCTTCCGATTTTCTGGGGACCCCTCATTCTCAGCGGACATCCAAGGCCTCTGCCCCAAAAAGTCTACGACTTTTCGGGGACCCCGCTTCCGAGGGAATTTTGCAATTCCGGGGTCCCCAAAAATCCCTGATTTTTGGGGCTGTCCCCCTCCTGGTGAATCTTATGCAAAATTCAAAACCG
>JAADHP010000268.1 GCA_013151785.1 Nitrospirota bacterium
AAAGCTCCTGGTTGGTTCTTGCAATTTCATCCTTCTGTTTTTTTATCTTCAACTCGGCCCTCTTCCTTTCAATAGCATACCTGATAGACCGTTCAAGCAGAGGAGCCTCTATCTTTCCTTTTACAAGGAAATCCAGTGCTCCGTATCTCATTGCTTCCATATCTGTTTCATAATCAGCCTGGCCTGTCAGGATTATCACAGGACTCTCAATGCCTTTTTCATTCACGTACTTCAGAAGATCCAGCCCTGTCCTGTTTCCCAGCCGATAGTCAAAGATATAGACATCATAAGAATCTCTTTCTATTCTTTTTAAGGCCTCTTCATAATTATTGACCCAGTCAAGATCATACCTCACATACTTGACCTCCTCGAGCAGATCTCGGGTTATAACAAAATCATCTTCATCGTCTTCTACAAGGAGTATCTTTATGACCCTGTCATCCATGTTCGCTGCAACCTGCCTTTGCATCGTGATTTCCGTCCGTCTTTGTTTGTCTTTCCGGTAACACAATAATAAATGTTGAACCCCTACCTAACATGCTCCTTGCAGTTATGCTGCCTCTGTGTCTTTCCACTATCTTCTTGCAGATGGACAGTCCAATACCACTGCCCTCATATTCGTTTCTTCCGTGCAGTCTCTGAAATACTCCGAATATTTTGTCTGTATATCTTTCATCAAAACCGATACCATTATCATGTATTGTGATCTTATACAGTTTTTGCGAACTTTTATTTTCCATATTCACAAATTCTCCTCTTATCTTAACAACAGGAGGCTCAGACTTTTTTCTGAATTTCAGAGCATTCCCGATCAGGTTCTGGAAGAGCTGTCTCATCTGGAGGGAGTCTGCCTCGATTGCAGCAAGTTCTTCCGCCTCTATCCGTGCCCCGGTTTCCTGTATCTTTACCTCAAGGTCATTAATTACCTCCTTCAGCACCTGGTTTAGATCAACATGTTCAAAGGGTTGGGCCTTTGTGGTTAACCTTGAGTATGTAAGCAGGTCGTTTATAAATGCCTGCATCCTCCTGCTGGCATTATGCATCCTCTCCATGTAATCCAAACCTTTTTCATCTATAATATCAGAATAAAGGGATTTCAGACGATCCGAAAATGCCATTACCTTCCTTAGTGGTTCCTGAAGATCATGTGAGGCAATATAGACAAACTCCTGCAACTCCTGATTCTTCTGTCTCAGCAGTTCTGCTGTCTCCTTAAGCTTCTTCTCTGCACATTCACGTTCAAAGAGTTCGTTCCTGAGTTGTTCATTAACATCTCTTAGCTGGAATGTACGCCTCTCTACTTCTACCTCCAGTCTATCTTTTGCTTCCTGTATAGCCTTTTCTTTAGCCCTGATTGTATTGATAGTGGTATTGGAGATATTGATTACAGTAAAGACATATATTGCACCACCAAAAAAAACAGCAGATGTAATTAATTCTATTGGAAATTGAAACTTGCCCAGGAGGACATAAACGAAGAAAACATATCCGAACAGGAAGAACACCATTAAATAGATTACAAACAACCACTTTCTCTTGAACTCCATGGGTACTATCCCCAGAATCCTGTTTGCCCGAAGGATCGAAAAAAACATGAATATACTTCCAATAATGACCAGTATACTTGAAAATACAGACATCCTAACCTTACCCCTTCGATTTCTCTCCCCTTCTCAACATTACCAGGTCATGGCAAAGGGAGCAGTAACAACTCTCCCTATTAAGGCTTTATGGTACCTGAATCAGGTGCTGGAGCTTTACCCCGTGCTGTTTCAAATCCTCATGAGAGACTGATATATACCTGTTTTACAAAGCTCGGCATCCGACACGACAGCCTTATCACCGACACTGGCACTCAGCTGACATGCAACATTATAATTTAAACCATGTCCTTTATGGAATACTGACAATCTCAAACCAGTACTCTGCAAGTGTCTTCATTACCTGCACAAGACCTTCGAAGGTGACAGGTTTTGTTATAAAGGAGTTCACCCCCAGATCATAGGTCTTTAAAATATCCTCCTCTGCCTTGGATGTAGTTAACACCACCACAGGTATCCTTCTCAATTCAGGGTCTGACTTTATCTCCTTCAATGCCTCTCTACCATCCATCCTTGGCATATTCAGATCAAGAAGGATCAGACCTGGAAAAGGAGATTTCTCAGGGTCTGCATACTGACCCCTTCTTTTCAAATAATCCAGTAATTCCACGCCATCCTCAACAAACCTCATCTCATTGCATATCCTCGCCTCCTCAAGTGCCTCTTTTGCCATAAGGCGATCATCTTCATCATCATCTGCCATAAGTATAACTATCGATTCTCGCGTCTTTCTCACTTTTACCTCCAGAATATAGTGATTACTAATTAATATCGACCTGACTACAAAATATCTTTAATCAATGACCATGCCCATCATAGAAAGCAGAATACCCCAAAGTTGTCTTTTTAATCAAGAAATCCGTCTTTTCACCACTGATTTCTTCACAATTTATTCACTTTTCTGTGTTATAAAAATAGACATGAGGGAAAAAGGGAAAATAGTTACATTAATAATAGTACTATTGGCAGTTCTGGTGATTGCTCCAGCCTATGCAGGATCCGGAAGCAGGGCTGTAACCCCCTATGGTGATTTTTGTCCAATGGCCTCCAAATATGGTATGCACAGACATAATATTAGCATTGAAGAAGCAAAGGCCGCATTGTCTGAGTATTATAAAGAAAAGGGACTCAACATATGGATAGTTGAAATAAGAGGACGGTTTATAAAACTGAACGTTACCGATGGAAAAAAGATTGTGGATACTGTAATATTTGATCGCCATACCGGCAGACTGAGATCAATCTATTAGGAGGTACACCTATGCCTGATCTTGTGAAAAAGATTACCGTGGGAGTTGCAATCTTTCTGGTCGCTTTTGTTGCACTTGTTTCCTTAAAAGAAAAGAAAACACCCCCACCACAGGAGCAACACAGCAGTCCGCCCGTACCGTACAATCTCCTGAATCTTGATGCCAAGGAACGTGAGTTGAAGGCCCTTGTTGAAAAAGACCCCCAAAACAGAGACCTTCTCTTTCAGCTTGGTGCTCTCTACTTTGAGAGCAACAGATTCCAACAGGCTATCGAGGTGTATAAAAAAATCCTGACCCTTAATGACAAGGATGTTGATACATTGAATGAACTGGGACTTGCCCTGCACTATACAGGCAGAAGTCCGGAGGCTGTGGAAATACTAAGAAAGGCCACCACCTTCGATCCATCTCACCAAAGGGCATGGCTGAGTCTTGGTTTTGTGCTTGCCTCCTCAGGCAGAACAGAGGAAGCAAAACCAGCTCTTAAAAAGGCAGCAGATATCAACCCTGACAATGATGTGGGAAAAGAAGCTCAGAGGATACTTGGAATTATAAAAAAGAAAGGATAGCCCTTCCTTTTCATAACCCCTCATCGTTAGAGAGTTGTTTTTTTAAAACCAACTCTGCATCATGAAGGTCCCTGTTTCTTACCAGTATCTTCACCTCTCCCATTCTTCCAACATTTACAGGATAAGGTGTTACCTTTGAAGAACGGATTATTACATCAAGCCCCCCGCTTTCCAGAACATCCTTGATCATCTGGGCCTCAAGTGGATCGTAGACCGTTCTTACAGCCACCCATTTGTCTTCTTCCTTTTTCATTCCTTCAATCCAGTTAAGAATACCAGAAAGGACTTTTTGTCTTATGTATTTTATGATCTCCATCTTCATCCAATAGAACAATCGATAATATAACATCCATATCCCTATCTACATTGTAATATATTCTTCAGCAAAATACACGATCTTCACAATATTTTCAAATTGTCTTCATATTTTTTTCAAAAGCTGTGATTATCATATAACCATATAATGAAGCTGCCTTGCAGCTTTTTAAAAATTACTTCAAAGGAGGTATTTCTATGAAGAAGCTGGTTGTATCACTAACAGTTGTGGCAATACTTGCCATTGGTGCCGTTGCCTTTGCCCATGGCCCTGGCTGGTGGGGTGGTACCATGATGGGTACTGGATACGGAACAGCCTATTGTTACGGCCCTGGATACGGAATGGGTCCTGGTTACATGATGGGCTGGACAACCAATGCAGGCCCCTATGGTTATGACCAGAAGTTCCTTAATGAGACAAGGGACCTGAGAAAACAACTCAATGAAAAAAGGTTCGAGTATTTTGAAGCACTCAGGAATCCTGAAACTCCTGCAGAAACCATCACAAAACTACAGAAGGAGATAACCGAACTTCAGCAGAAGATCTTAGAAAAGGCACCCAGGACAGCCATGAGAGGTGGCTACGGCTGGATGGGTGGACCAGGCTGGTGCTGGAGGTAAAAGAGTTAAGTATTCCAAGAATCCACAACTTCTCTCCCCATCGACATACCACAGTTGATGGGGGTTTTTTATGAATACATAATCCCACTCACTGCTGTTCAAGAAGATCTGATAAGAAAAAGAACGGAAGGGAGTCGAAAGAAATATAATGCCTGCACCTTTGAAAATAAAAAATCCTTCTGAAACAAGAGCGGCAGAGAGGTGGTGAAGAAGACCATGTAGCAATACCGACAGTAACATACATCAGCAACCTTGTGTATCACCTTAAGGCTGAAAATGCTGTGTCT
>JAADHP010000091.1:0-4623 GCA_013151785.1 Nitrospirota bacterium
TGGAAAGAAAGGATAGGGAACCACTGTGGTGAATATAAAACCTCCTCTTCTCTGACTCACGTTGATCATTCCTGCTGAAAGGTCATATATAAGCTCTGGCTCTATGGTCACACCATAATGGGCAAGGAGTTTTTCAATACCTGTATCAATCTTTTTGCCGAATCCGTATTGTGGGTTGGCATCTATTCGGTCTATGAGAAAGAGTGCCTTGCCACCTTTTAATATAAACTGGTCGATCTTTAATAACTTACTGTCAGAAAGAGACTTTTTAGGACCTGCAATAATTGCTATATCAGCGTCAATATCCTCATCCTTGAGATCTACGGTTTTTATCTCATAGGTCTTCCTGAGTGCCTCTCTCAGTCTGTTTAGTGGCCTTTCGCCATCTCCTGTAATAAAGGCAATCCTCTTTTTGCCCTTACTTAAAAGGGATTTTATAACCGATGATATCTGATATTCAAGATTACTAATGTCATCTATAACAGGAATTGTCTCGATCTGCTCGGCATGTACAAAGGCAATGCCCATATACACACGCTTTATCTGGATCTGGTCGTTCTCTATTGCATTCAACTGTACTGCTGGTATACCATAAATATGTGCAGCATCCCTTAAGGCATCCTCACTCTCCATTGGTGCTATATCAAGGATTATCTTTCCAGAAGAGATCCTTCTGTAGTCTTTCAGCAGATCAAGGGCATATCGTATGTTTGTGTTATAGGGAGAAGGAATGTCCTTAGAGAAAATAATCTTTACTGTAATCTGGTCCTTGAGATTCTTTAGTAGATTTTTTGTGGCAGGACTCAGGGAATATATCCCTGCCTCGGTCATATCTATATTAAAGTAATAACGATACCCTAAAAGTATACTGAATATGACAATCACAAAAAGGGATACTATGTTTATATATAAAAGCCTCTTCTTCATTTTCCTTTTTCCCTGAGTGCATATATGGACAGGGTGAGAAACAGTATATTCAACATTACAAAGTAAACAATATCTGTTGAGCTGACAACACCTCTCAGGAGATTCTCAAAATGAGACACCACAGAGGCTCCCTCTATCAATGGTTGCATCTTCACAGGCATAATGTTCTCGAGCTTTCCCGGAATAAAAATCAGGAAGATAATTGCAAAGCCTGTTATAAAGGCTATCACCTGGCTTGATGTGAGTGAAGAGGCAAATATACCAATGGAGATGTAGGTTGCACCAAGCAAAAACATTCCAAGGTAGGATGAAAGTATGACGCCTGTGTCAGGTCTGCCTAAAAGCATTAATACAAGGGGATAGAAAAGAGTAAAGATCAGAACGGTACTATAGAATACCAACAATGCCATATATTTGCCCAGTATAATCTGACCCTCTCTGATGGGAAGGGTCAAAAGAATCTGGACAGTATCCATCTTTCTTTCCTCAGCAATGCTCCTCATGGTTATAGCAGGTATCACAAACATCAGGAGTATTGGCAGAATATCAAGCATCCCTCTCATTTCAGCCTCTTTAAGCAAGAACAGGGAGTTTGCAAAGAACCAGCCCGTGATAAGCAGGAATATGACAGTAACTATGTATGCAAGGGGTGAGAAAAAGTAGTGCTTGAGTTCCTTCTTCAGGATTGCCCTAAGCTTCAACTTCTCTGACCTCCAGTGTTAATTCCCTGAAGATTTCTTCAAGTGATCTCTTCTCACGATACAGTTCAAGCAATACCAGATCCGAATCCTTGCAGAATCTGTACACCGCCTCCCGGATATCTACAGATCCTTCAGCAGGCACTATCTTCAGACTTATATTTCCATCCTTTTCAGTAATATCACTTACCTTGCCAAAACGTCTGAACTCATCAGGGTTTATACTACCTCGATACTCCACCCTCACAACACCACCGGAAATTGCCTCTCTTAATTCATCTATATCACTGTCAGCCACAATAACACCCTTATGTATAACTATCACCCTGTTACATGTCTGTTCCACCTCGGGCAGTATGTGGGTGGACAGAAGCACAGTCTTTTCCTCTCCAAGTCTTTTTATAAGCTCTCTTATCTCCATTATCTGGATTGGATCCAGTCCTGTTGTGGGCTCATCCAGTATAAGAATCGGGGGGTCGTGGATAATGGCCTGTGCAAGCCCTACCCTCTGGCGGTATCCTTTTGATAGTTCTCCTATTGGTCTGTCAAGCACATCTGAAATACCACAAAGCTCGGAAGCCCTTTTTATAGAATCCTTTTTCTTGCCATTCAGTTCCCTCACAGAGGCCACAAAATCAAGGAAATCATACACATTGAGATCTTCATAAAGGGGTGTATTCTCAGGGAGGTAACCTATGCTGTTTTTTATTGATATATGGTTCTCTGAGATATCTCTATCCTGGATAAGAACCTCACCAGAGGTAGGCCTGAGGTAACCAGTGATGATCTGCATGGTGGTGGTTTTTCCTGCTCCATTGGGACCAAGAAATCCCACCACCTCTCCGGATTTTATTTCAAAGGAAATACCATTAACTGCCCTTATTTCACCATAATCCTTTATCAGAGATCTAACGGATATCATGGTATTTATTGTCTTTGATTTTGCAGTATTGGTTTACAAACTCAAGTTATCATTTCAGGTGTTATAAATAAAGATTGTAAGGTCTCGTAATCCTGTGTGTTTGCAGTATTTATATATATAAAGAAATCTCCTGCTTTGTCAAGTATCATATGAGGATAAAGCCCTGAAGGAAATGACAAATAGGAGTATTTTTACAAGAAACTGAAAAGATTCCCTGAATGTGAATCAGCGGCTGAAAATAAAAGTCCCATATCTTGACTATACACTACATTATAAGCTTAGTTCTCTTGGTAATATTGAGAGAAACAAGAGCTATCTGCTATAATTATTTACGAAAACTGCCAGAATGCTCCGACCTTTGGTCAGGGAGCTTCACTGAATTTTTTAGAAACACTGGAGGGGCGTAGGAGGCTTAACTGCCGGTGTAGCTCAGTTGGTAAGAGCATGCGGCTCATATCCGCAGAGTCGGGGGTTCGAATCCCTCCACCGGCACCAAAATCCTCATCCTGCCATGTTTTGTTATAGAATAATATTATGAAAGCGCTGTTCGAGAAATTTTTAGTCCATTTTCGCGTGTTTAATCCCTGGGTCATGGCTATAGTAATAATTCTGGGCTCAGAGATTATATCCGCAATAATGAATACCATACTCAGCTTCGTATGGTGGGGAGAGTTTTCAAAGGACCTCGTTATGATAGGTGTAATAGACGCATTTATTGTGCCCCTCTGCCTGATGCCACTGGTCTTTCAGTTTGCAAAAACCCTTAGAAGCAGCTTTGATCTTCAAAAGATGAACAAGATACTTGAAGAGGAACTCCTGCACAGAAGAGCTGTAGAGAAAGAATTGAGGGAGTCTCGTGAGCAGCTTCTACGACTGTCTGCCCATCTTCAAACTTTAAGGGAAAAGGAACGGGCAAGGATTGCGAGAGAGGTTCATGATGAACTGGGACAATCACTCACAGCCATTAAGATGAATCTGGGGTGGCTAAAGAATCAGCTATCCAGTATAAATAATACCCTTTTTAAAAAAGCCAGCGATACGGTAAATCTTTTAGATGATACCATACGGATTGTAAAACGGATATCTACAGAATTAAGACCTCCTCTACTTGATTATCTCGGCCTTGGGGCTGCTGTGAAATGGCAAACAGAAGAGTTCGAGAAACACAGCGGTATCGAATGCACACTGGAGATAACTCCAGAGGATATCGTTTTAGACCAGCCTCTTTCTATTGACCTGTTCAGAATACTTCAGGAAGGACTCACAAATGTGGCAAAACACTCCAGGGCAACAAATGTAAAGGTGTCTTTAAAACAAAACAAAAAGGAAATCTCACTTATAATAGAAGACAATGGCAGGGGATTTGATACGAATAATTCCTACAGACCCACATCCCTTGGCATTATTGGTATAAAGGAACGTGTGGAATTCTGGGGTGGTAATCTTGAAATAAAAAACAGGGAGAAAGGGGGCGCATTACTCAAAATAACTATCCCATTAAATACCGAGGAGGGAACAGATGATGAAGGATAAAAAGCCCCTTTCAATACTAATCGCTGATGACCATTCTGTTGTAAGGGAAGGATTGAAACAGATACTTAATGATCTGTCAAGGGTAATCTGTATTGATGAGGCAAGAAATGGCAATGAAACCGTGGAGAAGGCCTGTTCAAGGGACTATGACATCATAATCCTTGATATTGCAATGCCTGGCATCAATGGTCTGGATGCCCTGAAAGAAATCAAAAAATGTCGACCTGACAGTGTGGTGCTTATACTCAGCATGTATCCTGAAGAGCAGTATGCTGTAAGGGTATTAAAGGCCGGGGCTGCTGGTTATCTGACCAAGGAGAGTGCTCCTGACGAACTTATTGATGCCATTGAGCGGGTAATAGAGGGCAAGAAATATCTGAGTGATGCCATGGCAGAAAGGATTCTTGTAGAGATAGATCCAAGCCATAAAAAACCCCATTATATGCTCTCTGACCGTGAGTTTCAGGTTCTTTGCATGCTTGCATCTGGAAGAACATTGTCTGATATTGCAGAAGAGTTGTCCCTTAGTGTAAAAACCGTCAG
>JAADHP010000091.1:4628-5828 GCA_013151785.1 Nitrospirota bacterium
GTCAGTACCTATAAATCACGTATATTTGAAAAAATGGGTTTTAAAAACAATGCAGAACTTATAAAATATGCCCTCAAACATAATCTGATATACATAAATAGTCTTGATAAATGATTTATTTCTAAATCTATGTTAAAATACTTAAGACTTGTAAAGCAGAAAAAGAGTAGCATTTTGTTTTGATTTAACCAAGAACTTGATAATACTCTCTTCTGTACAGGAGGCATAGATGTTGGAGATAAAATATGACTCACAGGGGCTTGTGCCTGCAATAATACAGGATTATGAATCTGGAGAGGTCTTGATGATGGCCTATATGGATGAAACAGCCCTCAAGAAGACCATTGAGACAGGATTTACACATTTCTGGTCTCGTTCGCGAAAGAAGTACTGGAAAAAAGGAGAGACATCAGGACATATCCAGGAGGTCAAGGAAGTCCTGATTGATTGTGATGCTGATACCCTTTTAATCAGGGTGATACAACATGGGCCTGGTGCCTGTCATACAGGACACAGAAGCTGTTTTTATCGCAATATTGAAGGTGCAGAGATATCAAGCAAGGTCTTTTCTGAAGAGGAAGTCTATGGAAAAAAAGGTGATTGAGGATCTGTATCATATTGTGTTGGACCGTAAAAACAACCCTCTGGAACAGTCTTACACCTGTTCCCTTTTCTACCAGGGGAAAGACACAATACTTAAAAAGGTCTCAGAGGAGGCAACGGAGGTAATTCTTGCCTCGAAATCAATGGATAAAGAGGCAACAGTATACGAACTGGCTGACCTGTTTTATCATATCCTTGTATTAATGGTAGAAGATGGCATTGAACCTTCAGATGTATATAAAGAATTGAGAAGACGCATGAATAATAAACAGGGAGGTTAAGATGGATTGCATATTCTGTAAGATTGCCCAAAAAGAAATTCCATCAAAGATCGTCTATGAGGATGAACAGGTTGTTGCCTTTGAGGATATCAACCCGCAGGCACCTGTACATATCCTAATAATTCCACGAAAGCATATACACAACAATCTTGCTCTTTCAGAAAAGGACACATCCCTGATAGGGCACCTTTTCATAGTTGCAAACAGGATAGCCTCTGAAAAAGGGATTGCAGAAAGGGGATTCAGAACTGTTATGAACTGTAATGCTGAGGCAGGCCAGACTGTGTTCCATGTGCACCTACACCTCCTGGGTGGA
>JAADHP010000192.1 GCA_013151785.1 Nitrospirota bacterium
CTATCCTCAGGTGCCTGTGCAGACAGAAGAAATGCATCTGTTAACTCTGATGAGGTTTCACCAAAACCTGGTGTACCCATTTCCATATCCTACATGGTTCAGAATACTGTAGTGCCTGGTGAGGAATCAACAATCTCTATTACCATAAATGTTTCAGCAGATATAGATGAGCTGACACTCAGGTTAAGACCTTCTGCTGGCCTTGTAATTACTTCTGATGAAAAAGAGATGCACCTTGGCAGTTTAAAAAGAAAGAGCATAAAAAGAAAAACCATTACTGTCACCATGCAGAAGGAAGGGAACTACTATATAAATCTGATAGTAACAGGCTGGATTAATGGAAAAAAAGTTGCAAAGACGATGGCTATACCCATACTAACAGAGAATGCCCCTAAAAAGCTCAAAAAGAGCAGAGGAACTGTTACCACAGACTCCAGGGGTGAAAGGATGATTATTCTTCCTGCAGAGGAAAGTGGCAACTAACGCACCTCTTCCCGGACTGAACTGTCTCCTTCAGAAAACTGATGGGAATGTAACCTTCTCAGATATCTTTTTGCGAGATACTCTATGTCTCTGCGGCCACCGTTATGGAATGATTCAGCAACTGCGTACTGAATAAAGAGTGCCAATTCAAAGGGTATCTTTAATTGATGAGCTATGTCTGCTGCATGTGCCTTGTCAGTAATCCTGTCCAGAGATGTGTAGAATTCGTCAATAACCTTTACAAGGTCTCTTTTATTTATGGACTCATCCATAAGACCCTCCTTATTAAAAATGTTAAGCAAGAATTGAGCCCACATCCCTAAGTATCTGAACTTCTGGAATTTTCTTGATTCTGCGAAAACTGGAAGCCCTCAGAAGGTGTGAATTTTGTTTCTTATGGAAACAGATTTATATACTGAGACATAAAGACAACATAACATTCAGTAATAAGAATCAGCCATTAAATACCCTTTGTACTTCATCCACAATAATTCCATGAATTGCAGGTGTTGATGCCACTATATTGCCTGTGCTTAGATATTCACTGCCACCTTTGAAATCCGACACTATGCCACCAGCCTCCTTTACAAGCAAACTGCCAGCAGCAACATCCCAGGCACTAAGACCCAACTCAAAGAATCCTTCGCACCGTCCCGAGGCGGTGTAGGCAAGGTCAAGGGCTGCTGAACCAGCACGTCTTAGATCACTGCATCTCAGAAACAGGGATTTAAATACCTCCAGGTAATCATCTATCCTGTCCTTTGCCCTGAAGGGGAAACCCGTTGTAATGATGGCATCCTCTATGCTGTTTCTTTTGGAAACAAATATCCTCTGGTCATTCAGAAAGGCTCCCCTGCCTTTTTCTGCTGTGAAAAGCTCATCCCTCAGAGGATCATATACCACACCCGTAATGATCTCATCTTTATATTGAAGTGCTATGGATATGGCAAAAACAGGATATTTGTGGATGAAATTTGTGGTACCGTCCAGGGGGTCTATTATCCATAGATACTCATCTTCAGAGGAACTCTCTTTAAGGGTTTCTTCAGAGAGGATCCTGTGGGAGGGAAAGGTATTCCTGAGGGTCTTTATTATCAGTTGTTCTGATGCAGCGTCAATCTCAGTGACATAGTCAAAGAGAGCCTTTCGTGTAAAGCCTATCTCATCAAGAGAGTTGTATCTCTCAACTATAAACTCACCTGCCTCTTTTGCTGCTTTTATTGCTATCTGCAGGTAATCAGATCGCTCCATTATACCCAGAGTTCCTGACTTTCGTCAGAATGACGCCTTTCCAAATGTTGTTATGCTGAGCTTCATATCTGTCCAAATATAAAATAATAACAGATCAGGGCACCTCATAAAAATAATGCAATCCACAGGATTACTCCATAGTGTAATCTCTTTTCAATACCCTGTCAAAATACCAAGACCTCTCAGTAGAGAGAGGTATTCTTAAAATCTATTTTATATGGGACAACAGGTGGTTCATCAGGGCATTGATGCAATAGGATTTAATTATAACCAGACAGAGCCTTTTAAGCCTTAAGGGGATACATAAGTATGCCGGTGTATGTTACTGTCGGTATTGCTACATGGCCTTCTTCACCACCTGTTGCCCCCTTCTTCCTCCTGCCTGCTTACCGCTTACTGACCTTTTAACCCATCCACCCATCTACTCATTTACCCATTAACTCATCCACTGTTTACTGCTCACTGTTTACTGTATTCACTGTACCCTGCCCTTCATCTCTCTTATAGAATTTTTTGGACAGTAGTGGCTGTGCTTGTTTAAACATCTTACATACCAGACCAATTCCAGCCTTCTAAAGTAGGCATGGGGTTAATCGCCATGTTATCCGATTATCTCCTTGATATCGCCACGGCTGCCAAGGAACACGGGTACTCTCTGGTGAAGTTCGCGGGGCTTTACATCAAGTATGTTCTCTGTGCCTGTTGTTGCCATGCCACCGGCATTTTCTATGAGGAATCCCATGGGAGCTGCCTCGTAAAGTAGCCTTAGTTTGCCTGATTTGTTCTTGCTATCAGCAGGATAGGCGAATATGCCTCCTTTAATAAGTGTTCGATGAACGTCAGAGACCATTGAGCCAATATACCTCAGGGAGTATCCCTTTTCTTTCAGGGCACTCACATGAGACTTTAAATCCTCATCCCACCGGTTGAAGTAACCCTCATTTATTGAATAGATCTTTCCCTTTTCAGGGATCTGCATATCAGGATGGGAAAGCAGGAATAGTCCCACAGAGGGATCAAGGGTAAAGCCATTGACACTGTTGCCTGTGGAATAGACAAGCACAGTGGAAGAACCATAAATAATATACCCGGCAGCAACCTGTTTTCTACCTTCCTGAAGAAAATCATTTATTGTGCCATCCACCTTCCTATGTATGGAAAAGATCGTTCCAATACTTACATTCACATCGATATTTGATGAGCCATCAAGGGGGTCAAAGGCTATAACATACTTGCCATTTCTGCCTTTTTCAGGGAAAAGGGGCTCATCCATCTCTTCAGAGGCAAGGGCATAGAACTGTCCGCTGTCGGAAAGATGCTGCACAAGTATTTTATTTGAAAATTCGTCAAGTTTTTGAACAACCTCACCCTGTATATTGATAACACCAGTGGTTCCAATCACATCTGCAAGTCCTGCCATCCTCACATGTGCTGCTATAATCTTTGCTGCTGAAGTAATTGCTGTAAGGGCAAGGGTAAGTGACCCTGTTGCCTGTGCATGTTTCCGCTCCTCTTCGAGTATAAACCTGTTTAGATCCATTCCAATTGTTGCCATTAGTCAGCTCCCTCCTCTAATTTGAGATCTTTTACAGACACCTGTTCAGGCTCTGTGTCTGACATCTTATAGGGTGCCTTAACAAGGCTTATGTATTTATCAGTGTATTGTCTGGTGTTGAAGACATTCAGTTTCTTGAACAGGAATCTGAATTTATCCTCCAGGGCATCAAGGATTCTGCCCTTGCTTTCACTATCGAGGTACCACCACTTCTGTTTAAATGGCCCCAGTCCTTTTTTGCGGGTCTTATAGAGGAATTGCTGTTCTGTCTGTCCTTCCTTCCATTCAGATGAAAAGTTCTCCTTGATATAGGCATAAATTTCTTCCCTTAATGATTCAGGAGCAAGATCATACATTATGTTCTGAAAGCCTGTGGCAAGATGGATCTCTGAGCAGTTGTTCTCAGGGAACTTGTCAAAAAGTTCATCAGGAAGTGTGGATGCACCGTGTTGAACTGTACCGGAAAGGCCATAACGTTCCTTCACAAGCCTGCCAATGGAGTCAAGCACAGAGAAATCAAGCTTTACCTCAGCCACAGTGCCATCAGGTAGTGGTACACCACCATGGGCAGTGCCTGTCTGAACACTTATCTTTGATATGCCTGTAAGATCAGATCTGCCCATATCTTTCAGGGTAGTAATATAACCCTCCATAAATGCCTCTGCCTCTTCAGGGGTAGAATTCTTACCACCAATATGTCCTATCTCAGCACCAATAGAGACAGTTATTCCCTCGGGTTCTATGGCTCTAATAAACTCGGTCATCCTTGCTGTATTGATATAGTTTTCTCTTTGTTGTTCAAGTAGTGAGTCCTTTGAGTAATCCACAAGGGTGGATGGGTCTATGTCTATGTTATAAAACCCTGCCTCAATGGCCTCTTTAGTAAGCTCCTGTATCTTTTTAAGTTCACCCTCAGGGTCATCCTTATAAGAAGAGGTACTGAACTGGAAATGGTCTCCCTGGATAAATACAGGGCCTCTATAGCCTTCCTTGATGGCTGCGGCAAGCACTGCAGAGGCATACTCTGAGGGTCTCTGATAGGTATAGCCTATTTCAGATCTTGCTATTTCAAAGATAAATGCACCTACATTGTTTTTGATAGCTACCTTAAAAATCCTCCGTGCTATATCGTAGGTAAGCCCCCGGATATTCATGGCAGGTGTGGTAAAGCTGTGTGTTTCGCCTCTCCCCATTGCCATATAGAGGTCATGAATCGATGATGCAACTGCCCCAAACTCATTGGCCACCTCTCTGATGATCATCTTTGCCTCTTCCTTCACTACAGGGTTGTCTGAAAAAACCGCTGTATATATGAGATCATCAATTACATGT
>JAADHP010000099.1 GCA_013151785.1 Nitrospirota bacterium
TCTATATAGGACTCTATCTCATCTCTTGATTTATCCATGAATCTGTGGAGTTGTCCATCCTTGAAAGGGGATTTGAGGTGGATACCTTTGAATTAGAGGATCTGTTCTGGCCCTTTCTTAACCCCCGCCTCAAAAGGATAATCAAAAGGCCACCTGTAAAGGTGAATAAATCTTATAGAGGGTTAAGTATTGAGCAATTAAGGGATATACAATCAAGTATTCATATATTCGATAAAAGAAGGCTTCACTATATCAGATTCGGTCATATAGATCAGAGGCAGATAGGTGTAACTCCCTACAGGTTTTACAACCGTATACTGGATAAATCAAGAGATGAGATAGAGTCCTATATAGGTGAGCTTGAGGGACGTCTGAAACCTGCGGAGATCAAGATCTATATATACACTATCTTTAATTTACAGAGATACTTTTATGATAATCCCCTTTCAACAACGGCACCATTTGTGCTTGACCAGGACAGAATGGATCATTATTTCATGGAGGAACTGTGTAACCTTAATAATGATGAGAGTTTTTTTGGCGAAATTTTACATAAGAACAGACTTCACCCCTATCTTGTAAAATACCTTATTATGTACTTTGACAATGAGTTCATGAGAGACCCTTCTTTTGAATGGTTCAGACACTTCAGGGAAAGGGATTTCTATAATCCTCCTTACAGACAGAGCACTCTGAGTATAAAAGAGGCATGCCAGAGGCTGAATATTACTGAGCAGCAGTGGAAGGGAATGTCCAGAAGGGAACTTGTTAAGAGATTCAAGAAGCTTGCCCATAAGTGCCATCCTGACAAAGGTGGTGACCATGAGGAATTCATCTCTCTCTGTGAGGCCTATAAAAGACTCTTGGAGGCAAAGAGAGGGTAGGGGTTATCTGATTTATATTTATAGAGATTCTATAAACTCCTTTAAAGAATCATACCAGTCAGGCGGGTTGTAGCCTGTAGAAAATTCAGTAAAGGATGTATCAAGTACAGAATAGGCAGGTCTTCTGGCAGCTGTAGGATACTCTTCTGTAGTAATGGGTACAAGCATTGTTTTACTGCCTGTCAGATCAAGTATAGCTCTGGCAAAATCATACCAGCTAATACCTCCCTCTGTACGGTCTGTCACATGATGCACTCCGTATACCTCTGAAAGAATAATCTGCTCTATTGCCCTTGCAAGGGTTACAGTGCAGGTTGGTGAGCCTATCTGGTCGTTAACCACCCTGAGTTGGTCTCTTTCCTGTGATACTCTTATTATGGTCTTTACAAAGTTTGATCCATTCTTCCCATATAGCCAGCTTGTACGTACTATATAAAATCGTTTCATGAACCATTTGATATACTGCTCTCCTGCAAGCTTTGTATATCCATAGTAATTTACTGGAGAGGTATTATCAAAGGGAGTATAGGGTGTCCTCTTGTTTCCGTCAAAGACATAATCTGTACTTATATGACAGAGGGCAACACCCTGCTGTTCACAGATAAGGGCAAGGTTCTGCACACCCAGCCCGTTTACCATAAAGGCCTTCTCCCTGTCCTCTTCTGCCCTGTCCACCTGTGTATATGCAGCACAGTTAATCAGAATGTCTGGACTCTCTGAAATAATCACATCCTTTAATCTAATCCTGTCTGTAATATCAAGCCCCTTGTGGTCGAAGGCAACAACATCGTATCTGACCTCAAGGGTTTTCACAAGGTCATGTCCAAGCATTCCACCTGCGCCGGTTATTATTATCCTCATCTCTTCTCTGTCCAGAATCCCCGACTCTCCTGGGAGAGTCTTTCCTTTAATGGCCGCCACCACCACTCGTTCTCTTTATACCACTTCACTGTTCTTCTGATTCCCTCTTCAAAATCAACCTCTGGCGCCCATCCCAACTGCTTCTTTATCTTTTCTGAATCAATAGAGTATCTATAATCATGCCCTGGTCTGTCAGGAACGAATTCTATATATTCTTCATTCAAACCCATTAATGCTATGACCTTCTTGACAACCTCTATATTTCTTCTTTCATTACCAGCACCCACATTGTAAATCTCTCCAGGGTTGCCTTTATGGAGGATGCAATCAATCGCCCTGCAGGTGTCTTCAACATAGAGCCAGTCTCTGATATTAAGCCCCTTTCCATAGACAGGCACCTTTTTGTCATCCATCAGATTGGTAATCATCAGTGGAATCAGCTTTTCAGGGAATTGAAAGGGGCCATAATTGTTGGAGGGTCTCACTACAATTGCATCAAAATTGTATGTCTTCATGTAGGCACGTACAAGAAGGTCACCTCCAGCCTTGGATGCAGCATAAGGGGAATTTGGTTTTAGGGGTGACTCTTCGTTAAAGGAGCCCTCGTCTGTTTCATGGCTGCCATAAACCTCATCAGTGGAGATATGAATAAATCTCCTGAGTTCCTTTGTTGTTCTACTCATATCAAGTAGTATCTGAAGTCCGATAATATTGGTCATTAAAAAGGGCTGGGCATTCTCTATTGATCTATCAACATGGCTTTCTGCTGCAAAGTTCACAATAGCATCACAGCCTCTTATAGCATCCCTTACAGCACTTGCATCCTCAATATGTCCCTGAACAAATCTGTATCTACTGAGATGCTCCACATCCTTAAGGTTCTCAATATTACCTGCATAGGTAAGGGCATCAAGGTTTGTTATCTCATAGTCACTGTATTTGTTGAGTATGTATCTTATAAAATTAGATCCTATAAAGCCACAACCACCTGTTACAAGAATCCTCATTTCTGTCCTCCCTTATTCTATTCTGAAAGGGCTGTCAGGGTCATCTTCATATCTGACTTCATCTACTGGTTCAGACTTGTTCCTGCCAGCGTATAACCTATCAGGGAAATTTATAACAAATCCATTCTCTGAGCCTTCATTTTTATAAGCATGCACCACACCAGGGGGTACAATGGCTATCTTTCTGTCTACCTTGATAGTGGCCTTTTTCCCATAGGTTTCGGAGTCTGCCCTGTTGTCCCAGAGATACAGAGTAAAGTCACCAAAAAAACAAAAATAGTCAGTCTGATAACGGTGCTCATGGGGGCCCCTCACAATCCCGGGGTAGGTAAGGGAGATGTAACTCATGGCAGGATTGAAATGCTCTGGCAGGTCATCCTCTCTGAAAAGTTCTGTAAGCCAGCCTCTGTGGTCATTAAAGACCCTGAGATCTCTAATCAGGACACCTTTAATCTCTGTCTCAACAAATCCCATCTAAACCTCCACAACAGTGTCGTCACCTATCATCAAACGGTAGGCCTTATGACGGTCTCTGTTTTTAATAACAGATGCTCCTCTGCCAATAAGACTATCCTCGAGCCTTTCTATCCCCCTGATTTCTGAACCATCCAGTATCACGGAATGCTCTATCACAGAGTCTTTGATCATAACACCCTCACCTATGCTTGTATATGGCCCTATAAAGGAATTCTCTATAACTGCATTTTTACCTATCTTTACAGGTCCCCGAATCCTTGATCTTAAAATCCTGGCACCCCTGTCAATATCAACCCTTCCAACCACCTCGGATTCCTTATCAACCTGTCCTTTTAATGCCCTGCCTATATACTCGTCAAGGACAATGGTGTTTGCCTGAAGAAGATCGTCTTTCTTACCTGTATCCAGCCACCAGCCCTCAAGTATCTCACTCATTACAGGGTATCCCATATCAATTAGCATCTGGATCGCATCAGTGATCTCCAGTTCCCCTCTTTGTGATGGTTTTATCCTTGCAATTGCCTCGTGAATCCTCTTTGTAAAGATATACACCCCCACAAGGGCAAGATTGGAAGGAGGCTTTGAAGGCTTTTCAATAAGCCTTTTTATGGACCCATCCCTGCGTAATTCTGCCACACCAAACTGACGTGGATTTTCCACCTCCTTAAGATAGATAAGTGCATCAGGCCTTTCCCTTTCAAATCTCTCACGAGCCGCCTTAATCCCATAGCTTAACAGATTGTCACCAAGATACATTACAAAATCATCCTCTCCAAGGAAATCCTCAGCAGTCTTTACAGCATGGGCAAGCCCAAGGGGTTCAGACTGTAGGATATACTTCACCTTTATTCCCCATTTCCTTCCACTACCTATATATCTTTTAACCTCCTCACCTGTTTCTGGAGAGATTATAACACCCACATCCTTTATCCCGGCCTCTGAAATATGGTCCATAACATACCCGAGTATGGGCTTGCAGGCCACAGGGACAAGCTGTTTGGCCATCGTATGGGTCAGTGGTCTGAGACGTGTTCCCTTCCCTCCACTAAGCACCAGTGCCTTCATTGTCATCCTCCATTGAACTCTTACGAATAATTATAGAGTCTCTCACTTTATCACGTATACTAAAAATATGCTCTTCATTGCAAATCTTCGTCTGACTTACTGGTTTAATCCCAGATCCAGCGATAAAGTTCATAGCAGTGGTATGGTAGAGTCTTACACGTCATTCTCAGCGGACATCCCTGTCCGCTTCCGAGGGAATTTTGCGATTCACCCTCCAGGTGAATCTTATGCAAAATTCAAAACCGTTCAGACTCAACCATACCACTGCTTTCAGATATCCATTGTTATTCTTACAGATGGATTTGGGTTAATATTTAT
>JAADHP010000004.1 GCA_013151785.1 Nitrospirota bacterium
AATAGCTCAGAGGTTACAAAATACATTACTACAGTTGAACAACCAGATACCACACCACCGGTTATAGAAGCATTAGTTGTTCCATCAAGTGCTGCTTCGGGTGAAGAGATTACCATCAGGTGTGATGTAAAAGACGACAGAGAGGTTTCAAAGGTAGAATTTTATCATGGCATAACACTTATAGATGTAGTTTATAACGCACCTTATGAAACAACCTTTACTTTGCCTGATATTGCATTGCCCGGAAGTGTATATTCAATTGAGGCAAGGGCATATGATAGTGCCAATAATCGAAGCAGTAAATCCAAAGAAATAGAGATTATATATCAGAGGGACACAACAGCGCCTCAAACGGTTACTTTAACATCCCCTGCCGAGGCAGTGCCTGGTGCAATGGTAAGATTAGATGCCTCAGCAGTAGATGACAGGGGAGTGCTGAAGGTTGTTTTCCTTGCAAACAACATAGCTATTGCTGAGGATACCACTGAGCCCTATTCAGTGGAGTATAAAATACCGCCAGAGATTCCACCTGGCAGCAGGATTGTCTTCAGTGCTGAGGCTATAGACTTTTCTGGAAACAAGGCATTATCAAATGAAGCAGTCACAAGTATAATCGAACCTTCAAAGGGTTTTGTAACAGGTGAGGTCTATGATGTCTCTACCGGTCTTCCTTTGCCAGGAGCAAAGGTTGAGATTTTGTCGGTAGGTGGAAGGGCTCCTGATAAGCCAATAGAGAGTATTACAGATTCCCATGGACAGTATAGATTTTTCCTGCCTCAGGGGAAGGCCACCCTTAGCATAACGAAAGAGGGGTATACTTCCTGCTTTCGTGAGGTTAATGTAGAGCCTGATAGAATAGTAAGCCCCCTTGATGCACATCTTACACCGTTGAATACTTTTTATGAGATACAAAACATACGGGGTGGCAGTGTAATTCTTGACAAACAGACAACCCTCTATGTACCACCAGGCACTTTATCCACTCAAGCAGGTGTTTATGCAACCACACTCACAGGCCAGGCATTACCAGGTCTATTGCCACCAGGCTGGTCGCCTCTTGAGGTAGTTTATTTAGGCCCGGAAGGATTGACATTAAACAATCCAGTGGAGATCAGGTTTAACAATGTCTGGAATTTTGCTCCTGTTGTTACCTACTGGGATAATGAAAAGCATTCCTGGATAAGGTTTAAGAATGCTGATTTAACCAGTGATGGCTATTTAATAGTGAATGTCATATCTCCGGGGATATATGCACTTTTAAGGCCTGATAGTGCTCCATTGCCACCACCTGAGCCCGAAGTAGGAGAGCCCATTAAAGGTGTTGATTTGCTGGCAATACCAGAGGGAGTCACAGCCGATATACTTCCACGGCCAGAGATCATCTTTATGCAACCAGGGGCAAAGTCTGATGTGGAAGTGGTGTTAAACAATAAAGACCCACTGCCAAGTGGTACACCAATACAGGTAGATTTTAACGAGACCTATGATATGACATCAGGAGATCAACTGACTCCTCCTGGTATGACCCGGGATTTTATACTTTATCAATCATCAGAGGGCTTTTTAGCAAGTTTTATAGCATCACCATCTGAACAGTTTGATCCCGTTAATTTAAAAGAAGGAGTAATCAGGCTTACAGCCCACAGACCCGAAAGAGCTGATGGAACCGGAATTATAGGTCCATTAGGCGGTTCGGTGAGCACGCCTTCAGGGTTTACCTTTAATGTTCCTCAGAGTGCATTTCCGGAGCCCGTTGCTGTTGTGCTTGAGGATATAAAAGATTCTCCTTTTACTGATAATCCAGATGTTGAATACCTTGGAGGAATTAACTTAAACCTTGTAGGAAACAGCCTTGCACAAAGTGGTGAGTTGTCACTTACTTTATCTTCTCCAATTGCAGAAGGCTCCCAGGTACTTGTGGTTAAGGCGGTGAGGTTTCAGACAGCAACACAGTATGAAATAGTAAGCATAGCTACATTAAATGGAAATACCTTAACCGCAACTGCCAACTCACTGGGGCTTCCACTTGAGGGGATCAAAACAGAGGGGAGATATTACTTTCTGAGGTTAAAGGAGCCAGCTGGTTTTGTGACAGGCAGAGTGCTGAAAGCAACAGGGCCTTCTGTATCAGGTATTGTGGAGGACACATCACTTAAATTTGTAAGTCTTATAGATAGTGAGAATCCCTATTATGTTCAGGCAATAAAGATAGGCCCGGCAACGATTAATGGTAAAGACCTTACCGATGGCAGTAGTGCATATGCCGAGGTTGAGATAGCAGAAAAGGGACAGATTTTATCACAGGATTTAAGTCTGACAGAATCGCGTCCTACTGTTTTATCTGTAATACCAGAGGATGGGGCTACGAATGTATCCCTTACTTCGACCGTTACGGTTAGGTTCTCAAGACCCATAGATTCTTCAAGCATAGACACATCTACCTTTGTATTAAGCGATGGTACAAAAGAAGTAGAGGGAATGGTTTCTTTACTGAATGATGGAGTTACAGCAGTGTTTCAACCAAACGCCCCTCTTTCAGATGAGACCCAGTACAGGGTGATTCTTTCAGCCAGCATAAAAGACACCTATGGCAACCCGCTTTTTGGAAATCAGCCGGATGGGTCTTTTGAATCGGTTTTTAGCACTGTCGATCTAACTCCTCCTCCACGCCCTGCCCCCGGCACTATCAAGATGTATATACCTGATAGTACCGGGATGTCTATGATTGTAGGCAGTCCAGGAACCGTTAATCCTACAGACACAGTTTATGTTTTAAATGAGACAACTGGTGAAACTGTAACCGCTTTTATTAATCCAGATGGAAGTTTTCAGGCAAACATTAGAGCAAGACTTATTGATAAGTTGTACTTAAAGATAGCTGATACCTCAGGCAATGAAACCAGTATAAAGCTTGGTCCTTTTAAAGATGATGAGGGTAGGGTTGGTGTTGGCCCAGAAGGTGGAGAGATTAGGGCTAAAAATGGAATGACGCTGATAATTCCGGAAGGTGCCTTTCCGGAAGGAGCAGTAGTAAGGTTTACAGCTATAAGTGAAGATCAGATAGGTGTTTCAGCACCAACACCGGATGATCGATTTATAGCTGCCTTTGACCTTGAACTATCCACACCACCTCAGAAGTATCTTAACTGGTCAATACCTGCACCATCTGATATTGATCCAACAGTTCAGGGAGTAATAGCTGAGGTAATAGATGTAGGAGGTAAGAAGAGACTTGCAGTGGTTGATACCCTCAAGATAAAGGATGGCAAAATTACCACCTCCTCTCCTCCCTGTCCTGGGATAACCCATGCAGGCAGGTATGGGGCATACATGGATGTAGCCCATAGAAGGAGGGCAATGCTGAACATCAACCTATCAAACTACAGAAGGGAACTTATTGTAGAACCAGTGATAGAGTTAATAGATAATCCATTTGTAGCTTTATTCATGCCCTTTTTCATTGTATCCAGAGCTCAACTTGTAGGAATCTGTATGCCTGTTTCTGCAGATACAAACCTGATGACTATAAGAGATGCGGGTACGGGTAATATTATAGATATTGTAAGAGTTTTTCCAGCTCCAGATGAAATTACCACAATTGGATACCAGGACCCTGAATATACAATGGATAAAGATCCTCCACATATACTTGATATCTTTCCTGTTAATAAACGGCTTGATTTATATAATGACAAAATAGAAGTTCGTTTCTCAGAGCCGATTAACATTGAAGCCCCTGACAATCTGGTTCTCAAAAGACTTGGTGGAATTGAAGAGTATATCGATGGACATATAGAACTCAGAGAGAACAATACCCTACTTATCTTTACACCATATACCCATGTAAAATTACGGGATTTTTATGCCTTTACACTTGATAAAGCAAATATCAAGGATCTTTCAGGTAATGAATATAAGGATGGCCCAATATTTTTTATTACCTATAGTCCAAGAATTTTATCTCGTTTTGTAGATGTAGGTACACTAAAAGATCTGGATTTCGAAACTACACCCTCTTACTATAGTCCTGATTTTAAATGGCATACAGATATCTTTACTATTACATCATCCGGTTATTTATCCGCCATTGACCTATCAAATCCCACAGCACCTCAGGAGATAGGACGCATTGGAACTGGCTTTAGATATTCAAAACGAATTCGTCTGTTAAAAGACATAAACTTTATACCACGAGGTGGCGTTATAGATGGATGGAATACAAGAGAACTTCACTATCTTCTCTCAGACCCTGATGAACATATCTGTTCTGAGCCAGATACTACAAATGGTTTTTACAACTCCATTGAATTGTGGAGGATGTGGAATAAATGTGATGATGCTATTGATAACTGTCCAAGCATGTCCATCTGTGGAGATCTGGCTGTAGTTACAGGGATTCGACAATTTGAAGGGTTTATTACGGAAACAAAATTCTATGATGTTTCAGATAGAACAGATTTGAAGTGGTCAGGAAAAAGAAATTTATCATATCGGAGCACAGTTTTTTCTATACCCTCAACTCCTCGTGGGCTTGGCCAGCCTACAGGACTGGTTCTTGTACCTGATGTAGACATAAGGCATGAGTATGGGGGAGCAGAGTTTCTTAATACCAATACTGTTGGTGCCTATGTGGCTAATCAGAACATCGGGCTCCAGCAGGTAGATGTAGGTAGAAATATTCCTTCTGTAAGTGAATTGGCAAGAAAGGCAGGTAATATAGAGAGTCTTGGAACTTATCCCTTTCCTTACTACAACGATGTTGCTCTAATGAATAGTTCAGGGTTGGGTCCAGTTGTGGTTGTCCTTGCAGGTGGCATGGATATATATGGCGGAGAGGGAATCCCTGTTCTTGATGTATTTACTCCGGATCTTCAGCCAATAGGCCAGTATGCAGAGTTTCCATCCGGCTTTCTGCCATACAGACTTGCTGTAGCCCCAGGGTTTCCTGTATACGATGACCAGGGCAATCTAACCCGTCATGATCTTGTCTTTGTTTCTGGTAAAAAGGATGATGGAACGGGTGGAATTGCTATAGTTGAGATACGAGAAAATGGTGCTGAGTTTAAAGGGATTATCCCGATACCAGGTCGGACAAAGCATGTTGAATTTGATCCTGAGACTCTGGTTGTCTATACCACTGCCTCCATCGATACATCAGGCAATGACACTATAGTGATCGTGGATGTATCGGATCCATTTAAATCCTTTGATGATACCAATAGAGACGGCTGGGGAGATAAGGTTATCGGGGAGTTTAAGGCTGATGGAATAGTCCATTCTTTCAAGATTGACCAGTTGCGTAATCTTTTGTATCTTGCGACAAGTAATGGGTTGGAAGTTATTGAAAACAATGCCTGTACAGACCTACAAATAGATTTTGTAGATAGTTCAACAGATACAACTATTCCTGTAGAGATCGAAAAGAAAGCCCTCCAGATGGTTTTTCAAAATGCCTTCAGCAACTGTGATGACACAGAGGGTATTACTGTTATAGAGCAGGGCAGTGGTGCCTGTATCTGGAAGCCTGAAGGATGCGGAGAGAATTACAAACCTGGTATCAGTGATCATGACTTCGAGATATTTATACCTGGATATTCGTCTGGGTCAGAATTTTTACCGGGGTACTTTCCTGGTTCAAATACTCCTTGTATCATTAAAGAACTCTATAAACAGGTAATGGATATCACAGGAAAGCCAAAACCTATAGAAGTAGATGGTTACGAGGTGGTCTTCAGGGACATCACCTTTTATCCTGTACCCAAGAATGAGTTTGAGGATGCGCTGCTTAATGTATTTCCACCACAGACACCTGGAGGAGATATAACAGGTGACATGGGTCTTGGCAGACAACTACTTCTACTTAAATGGCTTATCGAAGGAGAGTATATAGATGTTCCAGGCTTGGACCTCAGAGGAAAGCCCTTTGAGGAGATCCTTCCTCTCCTGAAGCAACCCTATTCAGTAATAACAGATGAGCCCAGCAGGATACCCCGTCTTGAAGGATACGAGTGGACAACACTACAGGAATATAAGGTTTATTCATCGGGTGCCTTAATAAGACTACGAATTCCCGGCATATCTGAGTCCAATTATAAAAACACTACAATTTATAAATCTATGCAGAAAGACTTACACGAAGTGGCAAAGGCCGCCATACGCGCTGCCATTGCAAGGCTTGTTGCAGATACAGAGGCTAATCCCCTGGTTGTGGATGTTCCTTTAGACTCTGAAGGTGATCCCCTATGTCTTGAGGCAACTGGTGATGAACCTTTCCTATGGCCTACCGTTGAATGTGACTCCTTTGAACATTATGCAGCCAGCGCAGCTGCAAGGTTGTATCGTGACCATCCAGAAATAGAGATCTTTACCCTTGATGAAGTCCTTAAGATATATGATTTCTACAAGGTAAAGGCCGGTAAAAAAACAATAGAAACGGACGATGAAGCTGATGTTTTCATAAGGGATGCTATCACCTTTATAAAAAACATGAAACAGGAAACTCGGCAGATCTATGATGATACAATTTACACTGATCCTTATTCCTCTCAGAGGATTCAAAACATGAATAGGGCAGCAAGCAAAATAAGGGATGCAATAAGTAATGGTAAAAAACACATCATACCCAGGGTGGTAAATACAGGGAGCAGGAAAGCTGATGTAAAAGCTATCATGTTTACCCATGGCGACAGGCAAGAGGTACAATTTAGCATTGAAGCAGGAAAGTACAGGATGCTGGATTATATGGATAATGTTCCTGTATTCGTTTTTAATAATGTACCTCAGGACAATATTTCTTTCACTGGAGAGATTCACTTCATACTCGATACAGACAGCTTTTATGACAAGATGAGAATTGTAGAAGAACCTGACAGATTTAATAACTGGACTCATCTTGTATATTATGTAATTACCCCTGACGGTTATTCTATCCTCAGTGATACATCAGAACTCCCACCTCCTCCCTATGATGATGAGGAATGGCTTGATGGAGAACCCCGTTGTCATTCTCCTGTCATTGTTAATATCAGGCAGGAATATAATGGGCTTTCTGCTGTTACTGTTCCTGCAGCCGACTCGGGTGTAAGCCAGGAGATCTGTGTAGATGTAATAGTGGGAAATCAATCACAAGAGGTAATAAAAAACTTAAAACTATATAGCACCTTAACACAGAGTTATTATGAGGTAAGTACCTTGCAACCTGGAGAATCTACAAGCTTCCAGATATGTTTCAATCTACCTCAAGAAACCGGAGAGGTCATCACGGGGCAGATATATGTGGTAGAGGGATATGATCAGAGCGGTGCCTCGATTCCCATAGAGTTACGGACAAATCCATTTTATGCGAGAACAGGATGTAGATATGAGATTGTGGAACCAGATCCAAATCCACATATTGAAATTATAGGTGCTCCAAATGTTTCAGAACTCATGTATGGTGGAAAGGCATATCAACACTTCAGGGTTGTAGATTGGTTAAGGACCTTTAATGCTGGTGGTGCTAATGTCTTTGGTGCCCAGGGCAAGAATGTTGTTGTAGATTTTATAACAAATGATAGGGTTATTACAAAGTATTACACCACAGATGACAACGGTTATGTAGTATTGTCAGGGACTGCCTCCAGCAATGAAGACTGGCCGGGCATGGAGATTCCATGGGAGGACTGGATGAATCCTCTCATAACTTCAAGCCAGCCTGGTTCTGCTCCTCCTGCAGAATATACCGTCCATGCCAAGGTAGATGTTCCAGATTTAGAGTGTGTGAAGGAAAAGGAATTTGATCTGGTACTTAAACCTTATTCATACCAAAAAGTGCTCAAGGTATCCTCTGAAACAGCTATGGGGGAAGTGGAATTGAAGTATAAGAATGAGATT
This sequence comes from Nitrospirota bacterium, assembly GCA_013151785.1. Classification (GTDB taxonomy): domain Bacteria; phylum Nitrospirota; class Thermodesulfovibrionia; order Thermodesulfovibrionales; family JdFR-85; genus JAADHP01. Next base: position 7,873 of record JAADHP010000004.1, read on the forward strand.
TACTTTGACCTTAGTACGGAGAAGAGGTCTATTGATGAATACAAGGGATTGAACGCAGGCCAGACCAGGGAGTTTGGAGTCGGAGTTAGCAGCGATTCTCTTGTTGGTAGACGTTCACGGCCTATAAGAGGAATAAGGATAAGTATTGGCCTTGGTGTTGGGGGTGAGGGAGCCATGCTCTGGGGGCACGAATATTCATTTGGATATCCTTTGAGCACTTCTGAGAAGAACAAGCTTGCTATGCTTGTTATGGATTCAATGATAAGTAGTTTGGCAGGTCTGCATCCTTTATCAGGTTTTATTCATGGTGCCCTTTCCTCCACGGTGCAGCAACTGATATGGAATCCTACAAAGAGCAAGTTTGGAGCTACCTTTAAGGTAAATGGGAGTCTCTCACTCGGTATGATCGGAAAATATTTTAATATTACCGGAGTTACGGGGAGTGAGATTGCCTTTTCTACAGAGATGGAATCAGATCATCAAACAGGAGAACAGAAACTCACCACATCTTATAGCGGTAAATGGGATGCAAGTATTGTCGCAGATCTGGGTCGTGATACCACAGATGAATTCAAAGCAGTGCTTGGAGAGAAGATTATTGGAATGGAGAGCGCGAGCAACATAAGCTACTACAGTGTGGTAGGTAATGTTGATAAACTGGGTATCAATTTTAGTGGAGAGAAACGATACGGACGGACATTCGGCTCCAGTGGCAAGAAAAGTACGGTGACCATTGAGACTACCGATACCAGTGCAGTAGCAGGTGTAGCAAGTTCTATCTCAATATTTAATGGTATTGTTTCTTCCATGTTTTCTCAAGCAGGTAGTGGAGGAAGTCAACAGCAACAGATAGCCCTGGGACCAAGGAGAACTATGGAGTACATACTTGACTTTGTCCATCTATCTCGGAAGGATCTGGACATAACCTTCACCGAGGAGTGGGGACAGGGCTGGGAAACTACGAGAACCACTACCAAGTATTTGCCTTGGCGTTTTGCCGGGGATGAGGCAGTGAGCTATACACTTGCAAAATATAAAATGAAAGGGGGGAGACTCTACAGGCTTGAAGAGTACCCCAGTATGGCCAATACTGCTTTAATGGAGATTGAAGATCTTGCGGAAGAGGTCTGGTCCACAGTTGAAGAATCTCTAAGGAGTTTTGCCCACGAGGTATCAAGTATATTCAGTGATACAGAGGACAGAGGTGTGATCCAGAGTTCTGGCTCTGCAAAACTCACCATATATGGAAAGATGAATTACGATAAGGTGGGTGGACTCCTGTCTTTTAACTACTCCGGCCTGGCAGGTCCCACCAGACCCTATCCCTACTCTGTTGAGGGTAGTATAGGGCCTCTTAACAAGCCCCACTATGGTATAGGGGGGTTCCATGTGTTTTGGCCCGTAGACCACCAGGATGATACTTTTACCACACCGGCAACCCTTGTAATAGACTATACTGACGATGAGGTTCTCAATATTGATGAAAACGATCTTGCTATATACATGTGGAGTCCTGAAAGGAGGGACTGGGAGTTCATCGGCGGTGTGGTAGACCCTGGCATGAACACGGTAACCGCAGAGGTAACCAAGATAGCAACTTATGCAGTGGGGCCAACCATGCCGGCAGGAAAGATCTCCTGGCAGGTGGACGATGTGCAGGTGTTAGAGGATGAGGGCGTAATAAGGGTTACCCTCGTTAGTTCCAAACTTCTCTATAACACAGGATCGACTGTCCAGGATGGGACTACTTATCATGTCATGAGCATATTGCCCTATTCAATTGAAGGCTTAGACGAGTATGGAATGGCAATTACCATACCCTTTGGTACCATACAGTCGCCTTCAGATCTGGACCCTGAGACGGAATATCACCAGGTAACATCTACTGGTGGGATACTGCGTTTGGTAGTGGACGTGCCAACTGACATAATGTACCAGGGTCCTGAGATAGTTGTATTTTCAGACCATGGTACAGCTTTTGGTGACGAAGTGCTAAGTATAAAAACGACAAGGGATGTAAATGGAACCATCACAGATGTACAAGTTGATGTATTTCCAGTGGAATAGAACTGGATGGCTATGGGTTTTGGCGTTGCTTGTGCTTGTCCAGTATAGCTCCTGTAGTGCTGTCCAGGCCAAAGAGAATAGATCGGTAGTAGCGGTTGTAGGAAACAGAACCATTACAGAGAGTGAGTTCAGGGCAACCCTGAAGCGTATTCGCAGAGGTGAGGATGTTCAGAAGAGTCTTGAGACCTTTACACCTGAAGGGAGGGAGCGGATCCTCAATGAAGTCATAGACCGGGTGCTCTTTTCACTTGCTGCAAAGAAAAGGGGTATGGACAGGTGGCACTCGGTAAAGCTTGCCATACAGGAGGCGGTGGAGAGGGTTCTGGCAGAAAGATACATACAAGAAGAGTTAAAAAAACTTGATCTAAGTGATGAAGCCCTGCGTAGGTATTATGAATCCCATATAGATTTATTTACAAGTCAAAAGCGGGTAAAGGCAAGGCATATCAACACAGCCACAAAGGAAGAGGCAGAGAAGGCTCTTAAGAGGATCAAGAAGGGGGAGGACTTTTCAAAGGTTGCCAGTGAGGTAAATATCGATGGCACTAAGGCAAGAGGCGGAGACCTTGGATGGGTGGTAAGGGGGATCATGGTAAAGCCCTTTGAAGAGGTGCTCTTTTCCCTGAAAGAAGGTGAGGTCAGCGATATAGTAAAGACGAGATTTGGCTATCACATCATAAAGGTTGAAGAGATAAAGGAAGGTAAGCCCATCCCTTTCGAAAGGATAAAGAAGAGGGTCAGGGAGAGGCTAATAGAGGAACACATTCAGAAGCTCAGGGAGGAACTAAAAAAAGAATTTCCGGTAACTATAAACAGCGAGCTTTTAAAAAGAATAAGACGATAGTATGAGACGACAGAGTTACATATATGTCTGGATATTACTGATTCTGGGATTAATTGTGTCCCAGAACAGTTACGCCCAGCCTCTGGGCACTGCTGAGATAAGTGTACTGGGGCTCCAGGTGGATGTGGATACACGGCCTGATGTGGAGGGTATCCAGACCACCATGACTGCAGTGAAGGATATCCCTACCGGAGTGCTTACATTTGTAGGAGTACCTGGTGTGGATAGTGAGCCAAAGCTTCCAGCGGGAGTTCTGGTCAAGGCTGAACTTTCAGGTCCATCCTTTCCAGATGGCCCTGTAACACTTTCTGCTGTTCCCAACCAGTATATGGAAATACCCCCCATGGGTGTGCCGGGTGAGCACTTTCTTAAAAACATTCGTCTTGAGGATCAAAACGGTAACATAATTCTGATAAGGGATCCCACCAAAGACATAATTGTGATAAATGTAATTGAGAAACTCCTGGTAACCAATGTCACCACCCGACCACTTACCGCTGAGGAGATAGAAGAAAAGGGGATTGTTATAGACGAAGAAAACTACACGGTTATGAACTTCACTGTAGGTCTTACCCTCGGAAGTGAACAGGTTACTGTAGATATGCCTGTTGCCATACCACAGGTAACGCAAAGCCTCCCTAAAGGTGAATCGTTACCTACTATTTCCTTTAAGTTTAAAGAAGTCGGAGGGACCAAAAAGATCATGATACCCAATTTTACCCTCCAGGGTTTTGTGGTAAGGCCATTCTCAGGTGTAGAAGAGGTGGAAATAGAACTTCCCAAGATCTATGGTGTCATCATTATTCCAGGTAACATCGCCTTTTTGCATCAGTTTTTCAGTGTGATTATTCAGGCGACCAATGTTGCGCCCGATGGTTCAGGGCTTGTGTTCCAGAATGCAAGGGCAAAGATCAACCTCCCTCTGGGAGATGACAAGATAAAAGGCACAGGAGACGATCCCTTAAGAGTGGCAGAGACCACCATGGGTGTGCATGAGGAACTCCCCCTTGTGGATGATCAAGGCTCAGACAGTATTGTGCCCCAGGGCACCAGCTCAGCAGAGTTTCTTGTAGAGGGGCTCAGAGAAGGGACCCACAGGGTGACCTTTGATATATACGGAGACCTCTGGGTGCCGTCTTTGAACAAAACAGTAGAAATGACAGGAACTGCCGAGGGTGTAGTACAGGTGAAGAACCCCACCTTCAGCATCGTTCTTTCCCATCCAGATACTGTGCGAGAAGGGGAAGAATACTCAGTATTTGCAACTGTAACAAATACATCCACATCACCTGCCAATTATTTTCAGTTGAAGCTCAACACGAGAAGCCTCTCCGGTGCAAGGCTTGCCGAAGGAGAGACTGACCTTAAGACATTAAAGACCTTACTTCCGGGTCAGGCAGAGACCTTTGAGTTCAGACTTGTTGCTACCACTACTGGTAAAGTTGGAGGCACAGTATTTCTGGCAGACGAGGGTATTAACGGCAGTTTCATCCTTACCACAGGTGTGGGAGATAAGGGGATACCTCTTTCTCCTGACACCCTTGTCCTGCCAAAGACTGTAGACTACCTGCCAGATGAGCCAGATATTGTAAAGGCTGCAGTCAGATTGCTTGGCATGGCATACAGTGTGGCCACGGCTCCTGCAGGTGCACTGCCACCTGATGTGCCCAGGGTATCAAAGGATTTTGTCTTAGACAGGGCAGTGAAACTTGCTCAGGCAGGACTTCATGTGCAGTTTGGGGAAGACCCTGTGCAGGCAGTTGAAGATATTCTTTTTGATTTTCTTGGTAACGATCTGGGAAGGCTTGATATTCTTTACCCAGATGAAAATGAAGCATCCCTTGTTAAGGAAGACCTTAAAGCCTTTGACAGTATTCGTAGAAGGATTGACGCAGGAAGGAATTTTTCTGAAATCTTTGGAGAATTCTTTAAGATAGTAGCACTAAAAGACAAATCCCTCTCTACTATCCAACAGGAATGGGCTGAATTGTTTGCTTCAAGACCTTCTCATCTTTCCCTTGGAATTACAGGCAGGGGCTCTCCTGTCTATGGGAAGATCACAGATCCTGATGGAAATAGTCTTGGAAGGTTAAATGATTCTGAAGAACTATCAAGAGGCATTCCATACTCAGCCCATCTTCCCATATCCAGGAGTGATACAGGCTCTGACGAGCTCTTTATCATTGCCTCTCCAGGAGGTGAGTATACCTTTGAGTTTACAGTTACAGGCGATACATCAGTGGATCTTTCCCTGATTCTTCCAGATGGGACAGGCGGGATGGTCCATGTAGTCTATCCAACCGCCAGTCTTCCTTCGGGTGCATATGGAAGGCTTGAGTGGATACAGGGAGGGGATAACTACGATTTCCGGATAGATACCAATGGAGACGGAGTGATGGATCAAACCCTTTCGCCTTCTACTATTACGGCAATTCAGGATAGTCCTCCATCCATCATTACTGTCATGCAGTGGGCAAAGGGGGAGGCTCCCAGGGTTTATAAGTACGGATTGAAGTTTGAGGAAGGAGAACCCCTGGGGAGGCTCATTGGCATACTCTTTGACGAGGAGGTGGATGAGGCCACGGCAGAGGATATTAAAAATTACAGTGTCCCTGCCCACACTGTTGAAGAAGCCATTATGCAGCCTGATCGTCGCCTTGTCTTCGTTATGCTTGATGAACCGGTGGGCCCCTTTGTGAATAGGGAACTCACTATTACAAACATTAAGGACATGAGGGGACTTTCTATTACCGAAGACACTATGGTTATTAAGGGAGATCCTGAGCGGGGTGTGGCAGGTGTGGTTTCAGGTATTGTCATGGAACCTGATGGCACCCCTGTGCCTTTTGCAAAAATAAAATATGTTCAGCCGGTCTGGTATCAATTATGTCCTTACAATCCAATGGCAGCTTTAGAAGAGATTCCATGCACGGTAGATGTGGTTATCTCCACCTTTACTGCAGATGAAAAAGGTCACTATCAGATAGATTTTGTTCTGAAGAATTCCCTATCTGCAGAGTATCCCTTCTGGCAGGATGAAAGAGTTGTGGGTGGGGCTGATCACTTCAAACTGGAGGCTACTGACCCTGACACGGGTGATGTAGGTAAAGTCTCTACGCGGATCCAGTTTGATGGTCAGCATATGCTTCTCAACATTATCATCCGTGGATACGGAAGCATAGAGGGCACCGTGTATGACGAGGCTGGAAATATTGTCACAGGTGGTCCTCCTGATGATCAACAAAATACTCTCTGGGTTATTGCAAAAAATGTGAGCACTGGAGAGTCTTTTTATACATGGGTGGATGAAAATGGTCATTATTCATTCCCGAATATGTATGAAGCTCCAGACGGAGAGGTGATTACAACTCATTCTATTACAGTGGGGAATCTGATTCTTACTATAGCAAGACCCTCAGATCGTTACACAGGAGTGGCTACTGTAAACCTTCCCCATGCAGGTGCCAAAGTCACCCAGGATCTTGTGCTAATTCCACCAGAGCATTTTGGTACTGTCACCGGAAGAGTCCTTGAAAGTGATGGAGTAACCGGTGCGGGGAATGTCCTTGTCCAGATTGTAGGGCAGATCCTTACTGGATTTGATCTCTACTCAAGGAGTTATGGCGAGGGTGTGGTTGGGGCGGTTTATACAGATGAAGAGGGGTACTTCCGGTTTGAAAATGTCCCTGTAGGAGACATAAAACTACTTGCTACAAGGCAGAGCACCTACGAGCAGGCCCGGGCAGAGTCTTATTTAGATGTAGGGGAGGAGAAGTCTGTTACCATAGTGCTTCCTGGAAGTGGTGAAGGGACGGTAAAGGGATATGTGGTGGATGCCCTGGGAAATCCAGTGGCAGGGGCAAAGGTAGCAGGTGGTCCCACCCTTACGGAGACGGATGAGAACGGATACTTTGAGATTCCCGGACTACCCTCGGGGCGCATCACCATCTATGCCCAGAGTCCTGAATCACCTGCCATTGGAACCGTAAGTGTGGATCTCCTATCACCAGGAGATGTGCAGGAAGTAGCCATAACCCTGGAGCCTACAGGAACCATCCAGGGAACTGTCTATGAAGCAGATGGTGCGACCCCTGTACCAGATCAATTGGTTCAGTTATGGGTTGGAAATGGAATTATAGCTGAAACTACCACAGATAGTCAGGGACACTATAGTTTTGTGAATTTCCCTGCTGGGTCATACTCGGTCAGGGCTGTTAGAGCGGATTATGGAGATGGTGGTGTGGCCACGACCTCTATCAGATATGCAGGAGATGTGAGAGATGCAGACATCATCTTCCGAGGCGTTATTAATGAAATCAAGGGCAGGGTAATCCAGAGCAATGGCACCCCTGTAGTAGCAGATGTGATTATCACAAGGAAGGTATGGAGGATAATAGAAAGTGGATACAATCCATCAAAGTTTATAGAGAATTTAGCTAAATTAGAAGGAAACCAGCTAAGTAACAAATTTTTCATATTAATAGACGAACCAGTTCTCGTCAAGAGCGACATCCTGGGTCCAAATGGAGAGGTTACAGGTGAGTTTAGCTTTACAGGTCCTGCAACTGCAGGGTCATACTCAGTTCAGGCATTTGGGCCATTCCTGACACCTGCTGTAAAGAGTGGCGAAATACCGCGGGTTTCTGATCCATCCCTGAAGGTGGTGGATGTTGGAGACATCGTACTTGAGCCTGCCACAGGTGGAGTAAAGGGCACTGTCTACATGCCTGATGGTAAGACCCCTGTGGGTGAAGGTGTGGTGGTAAGAATCAAGTCTCTGGATGATTCTGGTGATATCTATATTCCGAATGGTTCACAGCCAGTGCTTCCAGAATACGAGGTGACCACCGATGAGAATGGTCAGTTCTACTTCCCATTGGTATTAAGGGGGCGCTTTATCCTCACAGCAGACACGGGTGTGCCAGATCCATCCATAAGGGCAGATAGCCCTTCAGAGATGGAGACCGAACACTTCTATCAGGTTGACGAAAATGGAGAATTGATCCTTGATGAAAATGGTAACCCAATACGAGCCCTCAATGTGAGACTTTACGGACAGACCACTGGTGTGGTGCCAGCTTATGAAGTCCTCACAGCAGATATAAGATTACATGATGTGGCAGGTGTGGCGGTGCAGGTAGTGGATAAAGACGGAAATCCTGTGCCTCAGGCTGAGGTAACACTCACTACAGCCTCAAACCTTGACAGTGCTGAGGAGAAAGGCTTTATCAGACAGATTGCAGACATGAATGGGTACATAGACTTCTTCCCTGTCATTGAAGGGAAGTTCACGGTAAGGGCACAGAAGTCAGGATACACAGCTCCTGGAGTTGCCTCAGGCGAGGTTCCAGAGAATCCTGAAAACGGCTTTACCATACCTGTGACCGTGGTTATGGGTGCACTCACCACCTCTTCAGGCGAGGTGATTGAGGCAACGATTTTCGGCACAGTGGAGGGAACGGTCTACAAGGCAGATGGCACTCCTTTAGAGAATCCATCTCAGGTGACAGTAAAGGTTGGTGGAGTGAATATCATTACCACCAGTGATTCCACTGGCTACTACCGTGTAGAGAATGTTCCCGGAGGGCCCTTCACAGTGGAGGCATTTGAGCCATTTACAGCAAGAAGGGGCACTGCAAAAGGCACGATAACAGTGGAGGGAGAGGTGGTGAATGTGCCTGTGACCCTTGTGGGCCTTGGCACAGTAACAGGTCAGGTGTTTGATTCAAAAGGGACATCGGTCATTGTTGGTGCAGATGTGGTGCTTTATCCTTCAGGAAGGTTTACGGACAAAATAATAAGTAGAACCGATTCTACAGGCACCTACTGGTTACCAGGAGTGCCTCTTGGAGACTATACAGTAATAGCAACCGATTATACTACAGGGCTTACTGGAGAGTCTTCAGGTGTTATGGAAAATGATGGAGATACAAATACTACAGATATTTATCTTGAACCCTCTGGCACTATAACAGGTATTGTATATGCCCCTGGTGTTTATTTAGACGAGTATGGTAACCCTGTTCATGAAGACGGCACTCCCTGGCAAGATGCTCCTGTGGTCTCAGGTGCCTCGGTTACTATAGAGAAGGATAAATTCAGTCAGACTGTCCAGACCGATGCAGAAGGCCACTTTACATCAAGCGAATACCTCACCCTTGGCACCTACACCATTACTGCCAGACCTCCCATCGGAGACGACGGGGTGAGTACAAAAGTTACCCTTACCTATGATGGTGAGGTTGCACATGTGGCGATGGCGATGAGGGGAAGTGGAACAGTTCAGGGTGTGGTGCTCGATTCCCCTGGTATCAATCCAGTAGAAAAGGCACAGGTGACCCTCCACAGTAGAAGTCCCTTCAGTAAAGGCTCTGTTACAAGGTTTACCGGTCCAGATGGTGTTTTTGTCTTCGAGAATGTCCCTGTGGGAGAGTTTTCCATCAGTGTGGTTACCACCACTCAGATACCACAACTTGGTGCCTCAGCAGGAGGAGTGGTGGAATACCATGGACAGGTCGTCTCCTTTGTGGACGGCGATGCTGATACAGAGCACAATGCCATCTGGCTCCAGGAGTCTGGATCCATAAAAGGTACAGTCATGCTCTCTGATGGCACCACACCAGCAGAGGGGGCAGTAGTAGAGGTTTCAGGGAGAGGTATCAGACTTGCCCGTGTGGCAGATACAACAGGTCACTTTGTCTTTAATGGCATTCCTCTTGGAAGTTACAGTATCTTCATTGAGGAGCCTGTGACCAATGGAATTGCCGGCAGAACAGTGGAGATTACAACTAACGGACAGGTTATCGACCTTGGCACCATAGTGCTTGACGATACCAATCCGTATGTGGTTTCTACTTTGCCGGCAGAGAATTTTACAGATATTCAACCTGATACGCAGATTAAGATAACCTTTAATGAATTAATAGATCCATCATCTATAAATAGCAACACATTCCAGGTTCTCATACAGGGTGAGCAGCTTAGTGGTACATATGAGGTTTCTGATACTGAACCAGTGGTGAGTTTTATTCCTGATGTGATACTGCCTGATTTGACCAGAGTAAGGGTAGTTCTTAAAGGAGATAAGATCGGCTTTGAAGGACAGGTTCTTGAACACGGAATAAAAGACCTTGAAGGCCTTGGTCTTGTTGGAGATTATGTCTTTGAGTTTACAACAGCAGACACCACAGCACCTGAGGTATTAAGCATTAGCCCTGCGAATGGTTCTGTGGAAGTGGATACATCAAGTGTTATAAGGATTGAGTTTTCAGAACCCATAGATCCAGCAACCATTCAATCCTTTGAACTCTTTGAAGGAAACACACCTGTTGATGGGAGTTTTGTAGTATCTGAATCGCTTGGAAATCGTGTTGTAATCTTTACACCTGCAGAGTATCTAAAGCCAAATGCAACTTACACAGCAGTGCTTAGAGGTCCTGTATCGGATACAAGAGGAAACTTTATGCAGGAAAGTACAGTTACTACCACCTTTGCCACGGTGGACACCCTTGCACCTGTTATTAAGTCACTGAGCTATCCACCGGGTTCACAGATTGTTGAAGGTGGAACAGTTGATATTTCAGTAGATATACAGGATATTTCAGATGTGGCTTCTGTTGAGTATTATATAGACGGTAGTCTTGTAAGCACAGATACTGAGGCACCCTTTGTTTATAGTTTATTTATAGCTCCATCTTATGGGAATGATGTTTTATTTGGTGCTATTGCAGTAGATCATTATGGTAATAGAAGCCCGATGGCGACACTGCCATTAAGCATTTCAAACAATCAGCCACCTGTTGTACGCATTATCGCTCCTGGCAATGTTCCGGTTAGTCTGGGACAAACTGTAACTGTCCAGGTAGAAACAACCGACGATATAGGGGTGGCTACTGTTATGTTTACAGCAAATAATGGCTCTGTAGCAACAGGTACAAAGGATCTTCCTGCAACCAGATCTGCAATTACCACATTTGCTTTTACTGTGCCTGAGGAGTTTTCTGTTGGTTCTACCATTACCCTCAGGGCCTCTGCAATTGATACACTCGGTCTGAGTTCCCCTTCAAACATTATTACTCTAACGGTTGAAGACCATTTAAATCCTGATGTTTCAATTGGTAGCCCTGCTAACCTTAACAGTTTCAACCCGGGTGAAACAGTGCAGGTCTTTATAAGAGCAGTAGACAGTAGTGGCATAGAAAGGATCGAGTTTTCTACAGTTGGTGCTATAAATACATTCGATTCAGCAATAATCTCACCCTCCGTATCTCCTGCAGGTGCCAAATTTGACATAACAATCCCACAGGATGTAACTGCTTCAGACAGGATCGTTCTTATTGCAAAAGCCTATGATACGGCAGGCAACTTTTCAACTCATCAAATTGAGATTGGTATAAATGATACTGTGCAACCACTGGTGTCAGTTTATACTGAAGGAGGTGCTTTAGGGTTTGAACCGGGCTCTGAGGTTACGGTGGTTGTAAATGCTACCGATGAAACAGGAGTTGGGCTTATTGAATTTAATGTTGATGGTATTTATGCAGAGACAAGACAGACCAACAATCTAAAGACCGTTACAGAAAGATTTACATTTGTAATTCCTGAGAACACACGAATTGGCTCACAAATATTCATAAATGCTATAGCAAGGGATAGTTCAAACAACCTCTCCAATACCGCAAGTTTAATTATTAGGGCTTCTGATTTTACACCACCAGTTGTAGAAATTTTAAACCCGGTCTCAGGCACAAGGGTGCTCCCTGGTGGGAGCTTTGATATAAATGTACGAGTAACAGATAACGAACTTATTTCAAGCATTGCTTATCAAGTAAGTGGTGTAGTTTCAGCCTCGGGTGAAAGTGCAGTAGAGTCTGCCACAGGAGTGGTTGAAAAGACTTATACCATAGATGTTCCTCCAGATGCACCTTCTGATGGAATAATCAACATAGAGGTTTCAGCCGTAGATTCTTATGGCAATACAGGTATAACAGATACTACTATACAGATAGTTGATTTTACTCCACCAGAGGTTAAATCTATAGTGCCTGAAGATGGGGCCACAGGTGTATCAGCATTCCCGACTGTCACGGTTACCTTTACTGAGCCCATCGATACATCAACAGTAAATGCCAATACCTTTGTAATAAGCAAAGATAATGTTCCTGTCAGTGGTAAATACTCTTTCTTCACTGAAAATACTGTTGTGGTCTGGATACCGGACAATCCGCTTGAGTTAAATGCAACCTATCAGGTAACCCTGAAAGATGGAATTACTGATACCTCAGGCAATGCCCTGGTGCCTTTGAATTCAAGTTTTACAGTTACAGGCTTTTCAATTGTTCGTCCATTGGATGGAGAGAATGTTGTTGAAGGCCAGACCATTGAACTTGAGGCAACAGCAGATAACTCACTTGGTATTAACTATGTAGTGTTTACAGCTAATGGAGTGGATGTGGCGACAGTATCTAATGTGCCATATTTAGCTGAGTATCAGATACCCACAATTGCAGAAATCGGTGATGCACAACTAAGGATTGGTGCAAGGGCAGTGCTTGGTGGAGTAAATATAGCTCCAAATGCGACTGTTTATGCATCTTCAGTAGCTTTTGGCGGCTCTCCAGAAAGAGCAATAGATGGTAATAGATCTGGGATTTGGAGTGATGGAAGCGTTACTCATACAGGTTCTGAGCTTCACGCCTGGTGGGAGGCTGATCTTGGTAGAACTGTCAATATTGCCCGTATTGAAATTTACCTTAGAACAGACTGCTGTCAGGACCGTAACACCTTTGCAGTGCTTGTGGCTGGTGAGCCCTTTGTGGAAAGCGACTTTACATCAGGCACTCTGCCTGATACTTACTTAAATGGTGCTGTAGAGGTTTACAGAACAACAGCTCAATACGATACTGGTAGTGTAATCATCAATGGTCCATTCTCAGGTAGATATGTACGAGTTGTGCATCTTTCAAATGGCATTATCTCTCTTGCAGAGTTTGAGGTTTATGAATCAACAAATACAATTACAGCACCAGAGGTTACTATAAATGTTCATCCAGCAGTTGAAGATGCTGATGGTGATGGTCTTACAAATGGCCAGGAGATCACCACCGGCACAGATTCATTTAATCCAGACACCGATGGAGATGGCATCGCAGATGCAGATGAGGATCTGGATGGTGATGGTCTTAGCAACTTTGAAGAGTTCACCCATGGCACAGATCCCCTTAATCCAGACACAGACGGAGATGGCATAGATGATGGCACTGAAGTAGCAAGAGGAACAGATCCGACGAATCTGGACGATGATGGGGATGGAATATTAAATGCACAGGATAATTGTCCATTTGTTGTAAACCCTGATCAGGTGGATAGTGATGGAACAAGTTATTTAGAGGGGTTGATGGGCTACTGGAAATTTGATGAAGGAAGTGGAATAGTAACAGGTAATTCAATAGATGCAAATGATGGAACCATATATGGTGCATTATGGGATAATGGAAAAGTTGGAGGTGCTCTTAAATTTGATGGCATAGACGATTATGTTTCATTAGGAAAATGGTCACCTGGCAATAAATGGACTATTGAAGCGTGGGTAAAACCTCTTTCAGTGCCTTCAGGAAGACATTCTATTGCAGGAGTATTTGCAGACTGCCGAGATTGGGGTATTAGTATAAATAATAGTGAATTTGGTGTAACAATAAGACCTCCAAGTGGTTGTTCTTCTACTATTTTATCAGGTGTAAAACCTATAGTCGGACAATGGTATCATCTTGTAGCAACTTCAGATGGTATTACCGCAAAAATATATGTGAATGGAGAATTAAAGAACTCTGCTCCTGTAGACACTAATTACATAGGTTCATCTTCGGAGGTGAGGGTTGGTGGAGAGGTCTGTTGTTCACAAGGAGATTTCCATGGTCTTATAGATGAAGTAGCCATTTACAAGAGAGTTTTGACAGAGGAGGAAATAAGACAACACTATAATAATGGAATTGCTGGATTGGGTTACAGTGGTGACGGCATCGGCGATGCCTGCGACAACTGTCCTGATGTCTACAACCCTGATCAGGCAGACTTTGATGGAGATGGCGTAGGAGATGCCTGTGAAGACTCTG
>JAADHP010000035.1 GCA_013151785.1 Nitrospirota bacterium
CCATCAATACGCTTCATCTCTGTTTTAAAGTCTGTGACAAATCCTTTTTGAATCAGGGCATTTAAAAGTTGTTTCCTGTCTTCAGGATGAACATACAAGGACTTGAAGTTATACTGTCTGATGTCATCAAGATTTATACAGCCAAATATTTTAAGGCCAGAAGGGTTCATCTCAATAATATCTCCATCCACTGTGGAACGGTATACACAGACAGGTAATCTTTCGAAAAGGTCTTTATATTTGTGCTCTGCCTCTCTTGCCTTGATTGCAAGGGCTGCTTTCTGAAGCACTGTTTTTACAGCGGCAGGAAGTCGCTTGAAGTGTTTGGGTGACTTAAGGATATAATCATCAAGACCTGATTTCATGGCCTCCACAGCAACCTCTTCATTGCCTGTTCCAGTAAACATCAACACAGGCTTTTCAGGATATCGTTCTTTGACCCTTCTGAGAATGTCAAGCCCTGATGCCCATTTTATCTGAAAATCCGTGATTACTAAGTCAAAATCTCCTCTGTCCAGTGCCAGTGCAAATTCATTTTCGTCAATTACCTCTACATACTCTACTGCTCTGAGAACTTCATTGAGCTCCATTTTTACCATTACCCTGTCATCTGGGTTATCATCTATAAGAAGTACTTTCATTGATTCCTATTCCCTGACCCGTGGATGTTCATTCAGTATGAGCCAGTAGAGATGGAGTTCCCTGACTATCCTCATAAGTTCCTCAAACTGTACAGGCTTTACTAAATAGGAATTTGCTCCCAGTTCATAGGCACGATTTATATCAGGATTCTCTCTGGAAGAGGTAAGGACAACAACGACAAGCTTCTTCAGTTCTGGCTCATTGCGAAGCCATGTCAGAAACTCAAATCCGTCCATTCTTGGCATCTTGAGGTCAAGAAGTATTAATACAGGCAGTGGATTCTCTGCGCGATCACCAAACCGCCCCTCTCCTTTTAAATACGCGATTGCCTCCTCTCCGTTCTGGACAAATCTAAGTGGATTGATAATGCCACATTGGTGGAATGCCCTTTCAATGAGAAGCACGTCGTCTGGGTTGTCCTCTACAATAAGGATGGTGTAGTCCTCAGATTTTATCTGCAATGTTTGCTCCTGTAAAGCTTAGATAGCGATTAAATTCAACCCATGATTTTGTGAATTCATTCTATGTTTTATCAAGTTCTATCCAGAATCTACTTCCCTTGTCTGGTTCTGAATCAACCCCTACAGAACCACCCATCTGTTCCACTCCCTTTTTTACAATGGCAAGTCCAATACCTGTTCCAGGGTATCGTTCTATTCCATGAAGACGTTCAAATATTCTGAATATCCGCTCCTGATGTTCTGCTGGGATACCTATACCATTGTCCTGAATATTAAGCCTTACTTTGCCCCCTGTCTCTTCAGCCCATATCCTTACTACAGGTTTCGAACCCTTTTTTACAAATTTTATGGCATTAGATATTAGGTTTAAAATAACCTGATAAAGAACACTATGATTAGCTAATACTTGAGGGAGGGACTTTTCTATTTTAATTATAGCATCCCTCTCCTTGATATCATCCTCTAAGACCCTCAGGGCCTCATTTATAACCCCCTCTAAAGAGATGGGTTTTCGTCTTATATCCTGCCTCGTTAACCTACTATATGCTAACAAATCCTGAATCAAATTGTCCATCCGCTGAGAGGCCTTCAGGATCCTCATAGCATAATCCTTTCCTGTTTCATCCAATCTATCAGCATAATCCTGAAGAAGAGCCTCTGAGAAGCCCTGCATTGCCCTCAGCGGTGCCCGCAGATCATGGGAGACAGAGTATGCAAAGGCCTCTAATTCCTGGTTGGATTCCTGGAGCCGCTGTGACAGTTGTTCTGCCTTCCTGTATGCAGCCTTTAGGTCTTCAAGGAGATTCAGCATCCCCAGGTTAAGACGTTCTACCTCCTCGATTCGTTTTTTTAAATCTGCTGTTCTTTCTGAGACAAGTCGTTCCAGTTCCTCCTGGTATTGCCTCTGAAGTGCCTCTGCCTCTTTTTTCTCTGTAACATCATGAATAATGACCACCACCTCTGTGTCAGAGAGTCGATTGATTCTTGCCTCATAATGTCTTTGTTTGTTATCTATAGGGAGGGAGTAATCAAAGGATTGTAGTCTACCTGTCTCAATAGCTAATCTTATATATTTTTCAGCCTTTTCTGCTACATCCTGGGGTAATACCTCATGTACTTTTTTCCCAAGAAAGGTCTCTGGAGGTGCATAAAGGGGATACTGGAAAGAGTCTTTATAATCAACAAATCTACAGTCAGAACTTATTATGAATATAAGGTCAGGTATAGCCTCAAGCAGGGCAATGAGTCTTGTCTGTTCTTCTTGTAGTCTTTTCTCAGCCTCTTTTTTTTCTGTAAGATCCCTTACTATGGCAAGTACAGAAGGGACTGTGCTACCATGTTTGTCAGTAAATTCAATTCTTCGAAGCCGTACTTCTACAGGAAACTCCTTTCCCTCTCTATTTCTTGCCATCCATTCAAATTCCTGGGTATGACCTTTTAGAGCCAGTTTTAATTTTTCCAGTGCCATCTCCTGGGTATAGCCTTCTCCCATAATCTGTTGAGGAGGAAGTCCCTGGAACTCCTCCAGGCTGTACCCAAATGTTCTGGTCGCATTTTCATTTATGTCAATGATTCTGCCATCAGCAGAATGGATAAAGATCATGTCAGGTGTGGCATCGTATATGGCCTTGATGTAGTTTCTTGATTCTTCAAGCTCTGCCATTCTCTGCTTGATCTCGTCTGTCTTTTTCTTTACCTGTGCCCTGAGCCAGAGATTCATGATAAAGAAAAGCACAATTAGCACAGATACAGCAATGAAAAACCCTTTTATCCAGGCAGGAACTCTGGTTACAGGCTTTCTTCCCATATGACGCTCAATGGATTTATAATAAGGGGAATCCCGTTGTTCTTTGAGTCTTTTTATGTAGGAGTCTATTTTTTCCATGAGTATGGGTTTTAATCTACTATGTCTGCAAATGGCAAAGGTGAGTTCAACAGGTGAAAAGATGATGGGTGTCTTTTTGAGTCGGTATCTTCTTTCGTTCATTTCACCAAAAAACCTGCTAACAATGCCTGCATCAGCCCTTCCGTTCTTAAGAGCCTGCATAATAGAGTCATAGTTTTTTAAAAAGAGGTATTGGACATTAATTCCGAATTTTTTTGCTATCTCTGAAAAACGCTGATAGTAGATATCATCCTCAATAACAGCGATCTTCTTTTCTTCAAGATCGAGTAGGGACTGAATACTTTTGTGTATTCCCGCATATACAATGCCCCAGTTGACAATAAGTGTTTCCTTTGTGAAATCAAACCGTTTCAGTCTTTCCTCTGAAAAGGCAATAGCAGTCTGGACATCTATCTTCCCCTGTTCAAGCATCTCAAGACATTCATTCCACCTGCAGGGGATATACTGGAGCTGCCAGCCCTCCTGTTTTGCAATATGCTCCAGAACGTCAATATAGATACCCTGTGGCCTTGAAGGGTCATCATAAAAGACCAGTGGCGGGTTCTGGTATATACCCACTTTAACAAGGGTTGAAGCCTTTGAAGCTGTACAAAGGCCAAGAACTATAAACAGTAATGTCGCACTAATGAATATTTTTTTCACATTATGTGGCCTTTTTGTACTTTATTCTATTTCACCCTCACTAAAGGGTTCAGAGATTAAAGGGTCATCTGCTACCGGGGTGAGGCCTGCAGCCTTCAGCTGTTCCTTCAGCATTTTTATTACCTTCTTCAGTTCTGCCATACGTATCTCCCGTCCAGCCATGAGGTTGACCATCCTCTGAAGCTCATCAGTACGTTCACTGACCCGCTGTTCAAGCTCTATGGCATGGTTTTTGATTTTACTATAAAGGATGCTATTATGAAGAGCAAGGCTGATTCCCCCTGAAAGGGCTTCAAAAAAACTTTCTCTATCTTTCAGGGCCTGTTCTTCCTTCCATGCCATTGCAAGTACACCAATAAGGGTGCCCTCTTTTACAAAGGGCAGGGCAACAGATGATTTCATGCCACCAGTTTTACATCCAATGAGTGAACATCTTTCATCGCTGTTTATATCTGTTGAATAGACAGGCTTTAAATCCATTGCAGCAAGGCTACAGAGGCACTCTCCTGTCTGTTTTTCTTCTTCTTTGATACCACCTGATTGTGCCTTTAGCATCAGTTTATCATCTTCAAGGAGATAAAACATTATCAGATCAGGTGTCAGGAGATTTTTCAACTCTGCAATAGTGGTGTTTATGAGTTCATTTATGTCGAGCCTTTGTTGAATCTTTGATATTATTTCATATAAAACCCTCAGTTCTTCTGAACGTGTTAACGCCTCTGCTTCAATAATTTTTAACTGGGATGTGTCCTTAGCAATATGAACACATCCAACTATCTCCCCTTTTTCATCAAAAATGGGAGAGACACTAACAAG
The DNA here is from genome assembly GCA_013151785.1 of Nitrospirota bacterium. Classification (GTDB taxonomy): domain Bacteria; phylum Nitrospirota; class Thermodesulfovibrionia; order Thermodesulfovibrionales; family JdFR-85; genus JAADHP01. Next base: position 4,468 of record JAADHP010000035.1, read on the forward strand.
AACGGGGCTCTTTATCCCATTACAGAATATCTCCATTGTAGCAGGTCTCTTTTCCTCTATTGCCTTTAAGTATGGACATTCTGTGTAAGGAGTATCTGCAGCATGGAAG
>JAADHP010000243.1 GCA_013151785.1 Nitrospirota bacterium
GAACCCTTCTTGCCTATGCAGTGGATGCCCTTACTGAGGCTGTCAGGGCCAAACCAGAGGTCAAAGAAGCTGAATCTACTGTGCATAAATAGGACAAATTAAATAATTAAGTGAGGTGAAGTGATGGTGAAGAGAATATCAATTGTACTGTCTCTGATATTGCTTGTGCCTGTGTTTGCCTACGGTGAGGATATTGCAGGCTGTATAGTCTGCCATAATGCAATGGCCGGGAAGATAGAATATAACGGGAAGGTCATTGATCTGAACGTTGATGCAAGGCGGTTCGAGATATCTGTCCATGGAGCATTTGCATGTACAGAATGCCATGAAAGGTTCCATGAAAATCCCCATACACCTGCAGACAATCCAGTAACACCGGATGTAAAGAAACTTTCAGAGGAGGTGGCAATAAAGGCAAAGGCTGATCCTGTCGCCTTGGCTGCCTGCTCCAAATGTCATGAAGATGAATACAGGGATGTACTGGACAGTGTTCATGGCAGGAACGTTGTTAAGAAAGGAAAGGCTGATGGTGCCCTATGTCTTGACTGTCACGGTTCAGCACATTATATAACAAAGAAAAATGATAAAGAATCTCCTGTTAATAGATGGAAGGTTGTGGAGACATGTGGAAAGTGCCATGGCAATGAGAAGCTTGCAAAAGAATATGGTATAGCGAAACATGTGATGAACAGTTACTATGAGAGCTTTCATGGTAAAAAGTATATCCTTGGTCATAAGAGGGCACCTACATGTGTAAGCTGCCATGGATATCATGATATAAAAAGCAAAGATGATCCCACATCGCCTGTCTTTGGAACAAATAAAATCAAGACCTGTGGCCACTGTCACAAAGGTGCAAACAAGAAATTTGTGGCAGCCATTACACATAAGGATCCCGGGCCCATACCTCATTATGCTGAAAAAGGGTTAATTATACTGACCATGTCTGTTATTGCCTTTACAGTACTCCATGTATTGCTTGAGGCATACTCTGATATAAGAGATGTCTTATTCAGAAGAAGAAAGGAGGTAGAGCATGAAGAAGGAAAAGGATACTCAGGTTAATGAAGAAACACAGGAGGTGGAAAGATTTAATGTTATATTCAGGATACAGCATGTGATTATGTTTACCACATTCCTGTTGCTTGCCTTCACAGGATGGGGATTGAAGTATGCAGAACTCAAGGACGTCTCAAGCTGGTGGATAAGGATATGGGGTGGACCAAAAACAGCCGGGATTATACACAGAACGGCAGGGATTACCATGTTGCTGGACTTCCTCTTCCATGTAGTATATGTGGGATACCTGTTGCTTACGGGCAAGATGAAGATAAGAAAGGAGACCACTGTTATCCCTCTTCCAAAAGACGTGGTGGATGTAATACATAATTTTCTTTACTTCATTGGTATCGCCAAGACAAAACCAAAATTTGGAAGGTTCAGTTATGCTCAGAAGTTCGACTACTGGGCTGTGTTCTGGGGCATGTTTATTATTGGTTTGTCAGGGCTGTGTCTTGCCTTTCCAGTGCAGGCAAGTGCATTTATGCCTGAGTGGACGACAGGATGGATATGGCAGCTTATTGCTGTGATGCATAGTGATGAGGCATTGCTTGCTATAGTGTTCATATTGTTCTGGCATTTCTACAATGAACATCTCAAGCCCGAGGTGTTTCCAATGAGCTGGGTGTGGTTGACGGGCAGGATTTCTCTGAAGGAGATGAAGCACAAACATCCCCTTGAGTATGAACTTATGATGAAAGAAAAGAGAGAGTGAGAGGTGGTTTTTATGAAAAAGAAGATGATATATCTGTTCCTGATAGTGTGCTCTCTGCTCCTTCTCATTGCTGGCTGTAACATGATCAATAATGCCAATGGTAAGGCATTTAAAGAGGAGGCATCGAAAAAGGAAGCGATCAAACCAGATATCAGTGGGCTTACCTGTTTCCAGTGCCACTCCTTCGAGAAGTTCAAGAAGGTCTTTCCCCATGACAATCACAGGGCCATGGGGTTGCACTGTACCCAGTGTCATATAATTGAAGGACACAAGATGGTGAAGTTGAATTCTGATACCTGTAATAACTGCCATAATCTGCGTATAATGGAGATGAACAGATCAGCAATGCCTGTTAAGTTCAATCATGGAGTTCATATGAATATGTTCGGTTGTAACAAATGCCATACAAAGCTATTTCCCATGAAGCTGAATGCAAAGGCAATTTCAATGGATGATATCAATCGAGGTAAATACTGCGGTCGTTGTCACAACGGCAATATGGCCTTTGCATCAACTAACTGCCAGCGTTGTCATGAGATGTAGCCTGTAGCCTGGGGAAGGGGTAAGAGAGGGTATATTAAAAGGGGCACATTTAAATGTGCCCCTTTTCTGATTCTATGCCCAGGCGTTTCATCTTTCTATAAAGAGTGGCAAGGTCAATGCCAAGGCTCCTGGCAGCTTCCTCCTTGTTCCAGTTATACTGGGTAAGCCGCTCAAGGATAATCCTCTTCTCATAATATCCCAGGGAGTCCTTGAGGGTATTAGACGTAAACTGTTTGCCTGCCTTGATCTTGTCAGGGAGGTCATTCAGAGTAATTGTATGGCCACCACAGAGTATCACTGCCCGTTCGATAACATTTCTTAATTCCCTGACATTACCATACCAGGGATACTCCATTATTGCCCTCATGGCGCTTTCATCTATACCATGGACATTTCTGTTGTTTTCCTGATTGCAGACCTCTATGAAGTAATTTACAAGAAGAGGGATGTCCTCTTTTCTCTCCCTCAGTGGTGGAATATATATCTCAATAACATTCAGCCTGTAGTAGAGGTCTTCTCTGAACCTCCCCTCTTTTATCATCTCCTCCAGATTCTGATGTGTGGCAGCAATAAGTCTTATATCCACTGTTTTGGGTCGTGTATCACCAAGGGGAAGAACCTCGCCTGTCTCAAGTACCTTCAGCAGCTTTGCCTGCAGTGATAGAGGCATGTCTCCTATTTCGTCAAGAAAGAGCGTGCCTCCGTCAGCCATCACAATCAGGCCTGTTTTGTCTGATGTAGCACCTGTAAAGGCGCCTTTTTTGTAACCGAAGAGTTCACTCTCAAGAAGATTTTCAGGAATGGCAGAGCAATTGATAGACATAAAGGGTTTGTCACGTCTTGGGCTATTGCAATGTATAATTTCTGCAATCATGCCTTTACCTGTACCGCTTTCACCACGGATGAGTATATTGCTTTTTGTGGGGATTACTTTTTCCAGTAGATCAAAGATCATCCTTATCTGGGGCGAATCCCCTATAAAGTCCTTGCAACCGAAGTGCTGGCTCAACTGCTGCCTGAGAGCCTGGTTCTCCAGTTGAAGCTCTCTGTGTTCAAGGAGACGTCTTATGGTCATCTTCACATCATCGTTCACAAAGGGTTTTACAATATAATCAGCGGCACCCTTTTTCATGGCCTCCACTGCACTTTCCACAGAAGCATAGGCTGTCATTATTATCACTATAGTGGATGGGTCAATCTCTTTCACCTTTTCCAGTACATCTATACCTGTGAGGCCTTCCATTTTCAGATCTGTAAGAACAAGGTCAAACCTCTGCTCTTTGAATTTTTTGAGCGCTTCTTCACCACTATATGCAGTGGATACCTTATAGTTTTCCCTGGTTAAGAGAAAATCCAGTGCCCTGCAGATATCCCTTTCGTCGTCAACTATGAGTATATGGTATTTTTTATCCTTCATAAGCAGGCAGTATCACCTTGAATGTAGAGCCCTTCCCGGGCGTGCTTTCCACAGTAATATCACCACCAAAACTCTTTACTATACTATAACTGACCGCAAGCCCGAGGCCTGAGCCCTTCTCTTTTGTGGTAAAGAAAGGATCAAAGATCCTGTCAAGATGTTCCTTATCAATACCATGTCCTGTATCTTTAAAGGATATCTCCACCTTTGCATTTGTGCGTTTTGCAGTAATTTTCAACATACCTCCCTGAGGCATTGCATCTGCAGCGTTCAGAATCAGATTCATAAATACCTGTATCATCTGATTACCATCCACATAGACCTCTGGAAGGTCTTCTGGAAAATCTGTATCGATTTGCACATTCTTCGTACGTTTGTCATATTTTACCAGTTCAAGTGTGGAGTTTACCAGTTCAGGTATCTTTACATTCTTTATCTCTTCTGCCTGGGTCTTGGAGAACCTGGACATCTGCCTCACGATAGTAGCAATCCTGTTGATATGTCTGGAAATAGTCTCAAGGGCCTCTTTAGTAAAATCGTCAAAATCCATCTCTTTAAGGATCTGTACATAGGAGGAAACAGAGGTGAGGGGATTACCAATCTCATGGGCCACACCTGCTGAAAGACGTGCCAGGGCGGAAAGCTTCTCTGATTGCATTAATTGTTCCTGTGCCTTTTTCAGTTCTGTCACATCCTGCAGAAGTACCATTATCTGTGATTTTCCATCAGGGGAATGTATAGGTGTGGCTACCATCTGGAAGTATCCTTTTTTGTTCCCGAGGTCCAGGAAAGAGACCTCCTGTATGAA
>JAADHP010000281.1 GCA_013151785.1 Nitrospirota bacterium
ATGAAAACAACAAGGAAATCTTTAACGGCTGGTTGTATTCAAAGTTCCCGGATATTCATCCCTTCCAGCATGAAAAATTTTCAGTAACCCTGATAGAAGGAATCAAGGCAGGATAATCGTATCCTTTAAATGGCTAAGACCGTATGGATCACAGGGCTTCCTGGAAGTGGTAAGAGTACCATATCTGAGGAGCTAAGAAAGAGACATCCTGAATTCTATATCCTCCGTATGGATGAATACAGACGATTTGTAACTCCCCGTCCTACCTACTCTGACGAAGAAAGAGAAATTGCCTACAGAAGCATTGTGTATATTGCAAAGATACTGAATGAGTTTGGTCAGGATGTCATTATAGATGCCACGGGCAATATGAGACGATGGAGGGATCTTGCCAGGAAGACCTTACCCGAATATTATGAGATTTATCTTAAGTGTTCACCGGAAGAATGCAATATCAGGGAGGCAAAAAGAAAGAAACGTTTTGGAGCTCCATCAAACATATATCTGAAGGGAAAGGCGGGCTGGCCTGTGCCTGGTGTTAATGTACCCTATGAAGAACCTTTAAACCCGGATGTAATCATAGAAACAGACAAAATTACCATTGACGGGGCTGTAGAAATTATAGAAAAGAAACTTCAATTGAGCTAAAACCAAATCCATCTGTAAGAATAACAACGAATAACTGAAAGCAGTGGTATGGTAGAGTCTGAACGGTTTTGAATTTTGCACAAGATTCACCAGGAGGGTGAATCTTGTGCAAAATTCCCTCGGAGACGTGCATGGATGCACGTCGAGAATGATGTGTAAGACTATACCATACCACTGCTATAAACTTTATCACTGGATTTGGACTAAAATTTCTTTTGATACCGAACATTGTTTTTAAATTACCCCTGAGACTGAAGAAATCTCAGCCCTCCAATATTTAGAACGCCAATACCTTTTAATTCTATTAGAAACATTACCTGATAATCATGAGGGCGTTTGGTATAGGAAACATTGAACCTCCAGCACTTTGAATTGTAACCCAGGTTGGTCACAAGACTCCTTAAGCCCTCTCCCTTTGCATCATAATAGATGCTGTTACTTACGGACCATTTATTTGTTACAGGAATCGTTACTGAAGCAGAGTAATTTAAAATCCTGTCCTCCTTTGAATATCGCTGACTTACTGTAGTGCTTATACCTTTTATGGAAAAAGAAAGCGTATAGTTGACTTTTTCCATTTTCCCTGAATTTGGATTATATGAACTGTCTATCTTGAATGTAATGGGCCTGAAGAGAACACCCTCCAGCCTCAGCAGGCCGAGAGGCCGGTCACCTTGATGAAAATCAAATGCCTCAGTAAGCCTCAATGAAAGAAGAAGCCCTTCATCAGTAAAAATATAATTGCGAAGTCCTGCATATATCTCGGATTTCTTATCATACAGTTCTGTACTATCAAGAAGAGGTGGTTCATCCTTTATCTCCGGAATGAATTGATACCCTATTTCAGGCTCTAAAGCATGCCTGAATCCCTTGTATTGTCTGGTCAAACGCAGATGCCCTCTGATGGAATAATCAAATGATGTCCTCGTGATCTGGTCATCATAAATATCAGAGTGACTGATATTATAATAGGTCTCCCTCAAACCAAGAGACTGTGAAACCTGAAAGATATCACCAAAGCTATGATATATCTTTGGATACAGGTCTATTCTTCTGACCCTGTAGAGATCTACGGAATAGTAGTTGCTGAATGAACTGTTAAGGGTAAGGTAGAAAGGACCCTTCTTCTGAGGATATACTGACACCCCTATCTCTGGTAGCTTCTGGGCGATCTCACCTGTTTCATGATCAAGCCTTAGTTCCTGCCAGAATCTGCCCTCTATATAGAATCTTCCTGCATCCTTTAGTGGATAAGATACCTCTGCCCTTGATTCAAGGAAGCTCCTTGCCCATATCTCAATCCTCTGCCCATATTCGCTATAGTATTTCTTGTTATTTATAAGATTCAGATAAAGAAATCCAGAGAGAGAGTCTCTTTTAAATAGTTTGTGCTCTGCCACCACCTCGAAGAACCTCGTATCCAGAACCTTGTCTTTCATATGATAAAGCCAGAGCCTGCCCTTTCCGATACCCCTTTCTATGTACCTGTATTCTATTGCTTCTCCAATGCCCCTTCTGGCTATATAATCAAGATAAAAGGTTATATCCCTGTTTTCTGACAGAACCAGGAAAAAGGGCTGGCGCCAGAACATTCCTTTGTCACTCTTATAACCAAAATCAGGCATTAAGAATCCCGTCTTTCTTTCTGTATAAATAGGTGTCCAGAGGTAGGGAAGATAAAATGCTGGCAGACCCTTGATCCTGAAGGTTACATTCCTTGCCCTTATTGCATCACCCACCCTTACCTTTGCATTGCTGGAACTGAAACACCATGACTCAAAGGGGGTATCACAGGTGGTAAAGTTCACTTTGTGTAGAATATAATTTTTTTCATCAATCCTCTCTAATTTTTCCGCAGTAATATTGTAGTTGTCCTTTTTGAAGAGAACCTTTGCCTTAAATATGGTTCCTTTTTTCTGATCAAGGTAGACCTCTGCACGTTCAGACTCTATCCTTACATCCCTGTCCTCGTAATAGACATTGCCAGTGGCCACTGCATAGCCTGTCTTCTCGTAATAGTCTATACGGTCTGCTTTGATATAAACATCTCCCCTTTTGATTTCCACATTGCCTTTGAGGTGATATATATTATTCTTCTCGTCATAATTAAGGTATTGCGAGTTGATCTCTGTTTTTATTTCTTCACCAGCAATGTTTTTGCAGCTACCACTGCCCACAAATACCATTACAATCAGGAAAAAAATCGCTATATTAAGAAAAATGAACCTCTTTATCCTCATAGCTCAATATTATATCCTTACTGGTACGGAAAGGTGAAGACCAAAAATACCGATAGAAAAAAGGCCTGCATAAAAGCAGGTATACAGGTATTGCCTTTGAAGGGCTTCAGAAAATCAAAGAGGTTCACCAGGAGGGTGAACCTGATTTTCTCCTCGGAGCAGGCCTTGGACGGCATGCGAGAATGACTGAGAAGGCAATACCTGTGTGCCTACAAAGTTCACTGGATAGTCAATCACTATTTTAAGGTGAAGATATCTTTATAAAAAATTCAACATTTCTCAGAACTCATATCAAGGATATGTTATAATTAATGTTATACAATTTCAGATATCCATACCAGAGACGAAATAAAATTTTCATGAAAAAACTCAATGGAACATACTGAGGAACTGTTGATGAACAGAATAGATAAAACCTTTGCCAGCTTGAAAACCAGCAACAGGAAGGCATTTATTCCCTATATCATGGCAGGTGACCCATCTCTTGAAGATACCATAAGGCTTGTAAAACTTCTTGAAGAAGAAGGGGCCGATCTTATCGAACTCGGAGTGCCTTTTTCAGACCCCCTGGCTGACGGTCCGGTAATACAGGAGGCTGCCCTCAGGGCCTTAAATAAAGGTGTAACACTCAGGAAGGTTCTCAAGACTGTTAAACAAATCAGAAGAGACACTTCTGTACCTATTATTCTGATGACCTATTACAACCCTGTGTTCAGATATGGTCTTCAGAGTTTCTTCAAAGACGCCTCGTACTCTGGTGTTGATGGACTGATAATCCCGGACCTCCTGCCTGATGAGGCTGATGAATTGTCAATTATTGCTAATGAGTATAATATTTCAACCATCTTTTTGCTTGCTCCCACTTCCACAGAGGAGAGAATCAAGATCGTAAGCAGATGCTCAAAGGGCTTCATTTATTATGTTTCCATAACAGGAATAACAGGTTCCCGTTTGCGTATTGACAGGCACCTGCAGGAGATGGTGAAAAGGATAAAAAGATTCTCAAACATGCCTGTCTGTGTCGGCTTTGGTGTAAAGAAACCCAAAGAGGCTGCCTCTATAGCTATGTATGCTGATGGTGTAATAATCGGAAGTTCTATCGTGAAGATGATAAATGAAAAAAGAGGAGCATTACGGAGATATATCAGAGATATAAGGAAGGCAATAGATGGCGTGGTTTAAGAAGACAAAGAGTAACAACAAGAAGGTAAAGATTCCCGAAGGACTCTGGGTAAAGTGTAATAATTGCAAGGAAATTGTCTACAGAAAAGAGGTTGAAAGAAACCTCCAGGTCTGTCCCAAATGCAATTATCATTTCAGAATAAATGCAAGGCAGAGGCTTAATCTCTTGATCGATGGGGGCACCTTTGAGGAGATAGGTGCTGATATACTCCCTGCGGATCCCCTAAAATTCAAAGATAGTAAACACTACGGAGAGAGAATAAAGGAGAACACCGTCAGGAGTGGTCTTACTGAAGCAGCCATTGCAGGAGAGGGCAAGGTAAAGGGAATAGATGTTGTTATTGCTGTAATGGACTTCCACTTTATGGGTGGCAGCCTGGGCTCTGTAGTGGGTGAAAGAATCACAGAGGCTACAGAAAGGGCAATAGAGAAAAAACTCCCTCTCATAATATGCTCCTCTTCCGGTGGG
>JAADHP010000199.1 GCA_013151785.1 Nitrospirota bacterium
GGCATGCTCCGAGGAGAAAATCAGGTTCACCCTCCTGGTGAACCTCTTTGATTTTCCGAAGCCCTTCAAAGGCAATACCTGTATGCCTGTTTTGTACAGACCTTTTTCTATCGGCATTTTAGGATGTATAACCTTAAGGCTGGCAAGGTTCTGTCTGGTTATAATTAAATCCTATTGCATCAATGCCCTGATGAACCACCTGTTGCCCCTCTCTAAAATAGATTCTTCAGAATCCCTCTCACTTCTGAGAGGGACAGTATGATTGGACAGGCTATTGAAAAAGATTACACTATAGAGTAATCCTGTGGATTGCCTTATTTTTATGAGGTGCCCTGCCTTGATATTATTTTATTTGGATAGATATGGCTTACCCTGAAAGTTTTTTCTTCAGTGCCAGCCTTTTGAGCTTTGTGATATGAGATGTTATGTCAATCTCTTTTGGACAGACCTCTACACAGTTATAGATTGAATGACAATGAAAAAGGCCATGTGGATGAAGAATCCTTTTCAGCCGTTCATCCTGTGCACGGTCACGAGAGTCGAAGATAAACCTGTATGCCTTAAGAAGTGCTGACGGACCAAGGTATTTCTTGTCTGACCAGAAGACAGGGCATGAAGATGTACAGCAGCCACACATTATACAGGTAATGGATTCAAGAACCTTATGCTGGTCCTCCGGGCTCTGGAGGCGTTCTCGCTCAGGTGGTGGCTCATTATTTATGAGATAGGGCATGACCTGATCATTTTTTTCAAAGAATATCTCCATCTCCACAACGAGGTCTTTTATTACAGGAAATGCCTGAAGAGGTTCAATGACTATCTTCTCTGGCATGTCTTTCATTAAACTCTGGCAGGCAAGTCTGTTGCGACCATTGATTTTCATTGCACAGGAACCACAGATTCCATGGGCACAGGAACGGCGAAAGGTGAGACTGCCATCCATGGTGTCTTTTATCCTGATCAGACCATCAAGCACCCTCTCTGATGGTTCCATCTGAACAGTGAAATCATCCCACCACTGTTGAGGTGTTTTATGTGAGTCAAATCTTTTTATGCGGAATAGATAGCTTTTCAATCTCAGTATCTCCTCTCTTCAGGCTGAAATCTCTTGATTACAACAGGTTTGTAAGTAAATTTCCAGTCATTTTCTCTTTTAAACACAAAGGTGTGCTTCATCCAGCTCTGGTCATCCCTTTTGGGATAATCCTCTCTGTAATGAGCCCCCCGGCTTTCCCTTCTCTGAAGGGCTGACCTTGCTACTGCCTGGGCAAGATTGAGAAGATGGCGGAGTTCTACTGCCTCGAGCAACTCAGTATTGAACCGTCTTGTACGGTCTTTAAGAGAGATTGACTCAGCTCTTAAAGATAGTTTTTCCAGTTCATCTATGGCCTGTCTTATTGTATCTTCATGACGGAAGACAGAACAGTCATCCATCATAACCTCTTGCATCCTCTCCCGGATATCCCCTATCTTCTCCGAACCTTTACTGTTCAATAGACTCTCAAGGATAGAATCGGTTCTGTCTATCTCCTCATCCTTTATATCCTCCAGAGAGAGGTTCTTTATATCCTTCTTTATAGCCTTGCCTGCCCTTCTTCCAAAGACCACTGTGTCCAGCAAGGAATTGCAACCAAGCCTGTTTGCGCCATGAACAGATACACAGGCACACTCACCTGCTGCATAAAGGCCCACTACTGTACGACCTGTTTCATCCATTAAAACCCTTCCATCAATATCTGTGGGTATACCACCCATCGCATAATGTGCAGTGGGTAGCACGGGTATGGGTTTTTCTGAAGGGTCGATTCCCAGATATATCTTGCAGAATGTGGAAATCTCGGGTAATCTTTCCTCTATGATCTTCCTTGGTATATGGGTAAGGTCAAGATGAACATAATCTCTACCATTAATCCCCCGCCCTGCTTTTACCTCAGAAAGGATTGCCCTTGATACCATATCCCTTGGTGCAAGGTCTTTAATAGTGGGAGCATATCGTTCCATAAATCGTTCACCTTTATTATTTATCAGAATCCCTCCCTCCCCACGTGCACCCTCTGTTATCAGTATGCCGAGTCCATAGAGACCAGTGGGATGGAACTGAAAGAATTCCATATCTTCAAGAGGAAGTCCACGATCAAGGAGTATGCTCAGGCAGTCTCCTGTGCTTGCATGGGCGTTAGATGTGGTCTTGAACACCCTGCCATAGCCACCACTTGCCACAACCACTGCCTTTGATGAAAATATATGAATTCTGCCTGTAGCTATTTCCAGTGCTATTACCCCTCTGCATATGCCATCCTCTATAACTATATCAAGAACGTGGAACTCAGGAAAGAAATGAACGTTCCGTAACTGGCATTGTTCATATAATGCAAAGACTATGGCATGACCTGTTCTGTCAGCAGAATAGCAGGCCCTCCTTACAGGTGCCCTGCCGAACTCCATTGTATGCCCTCCGAATCGTCTCTGGGCAATCTTGCCCTCTTGTGTCCTTGAAAAAGGCACCCCCATGTGTTCCAGTTCAACCACTGTGCGTATGGCATCCTCACACATCACCTCAATGGCATCCTGGTCACCAAGAAAGTCGCTGCCTTTGGTAGTATCATAGTAATGCCATTCAGGACTGTCTGGCTCTTCATTGCCCAGTGCCGCAGCAATGCCTCCCTGTGCAGCTGTGGAGTGGCATCGGGTGGGATACATCTTGGCAAGCACAGCTACCTTTGAGAACTCTGATGCCTCAAGGGCAGCCCTCAGACCTGCAAGCCCTGAACCAATTATTACAGTGTCAAAACTGTGTCTGAAAAAATCCTTTTTCATAAAAAGTTTGTCCTTCTATCTTTTATGTAAATCCCTAACTATAAATGTAATGTGAAAAAACGACTAACACTCTTCTGCGAGTAGCATGGTGTAGTCTGAACGGCTTTGAATTTTGCAGTAGATTTGCCGTGGATGGCAAATCGCAAAATTCCCTCGGAAGCGGACATGGATGTCCGCTGAGAATGAGGTGTAAGACTACACCATGCTACTTATCCTGAAACTCACTGTTAGATATATCAAGAAACACTTTCCCATTTTAAAGAGATACTTCAAAGACAAATTTTTAGACAGTATGCATTTATTAGTTGATTATAGAAAATATAATAAATTATAATCAATTTATAAAAAACAAAAATAGGAGGTGTGTTATGAAAAGGTCTGCATTGTTAATAACCCTAATTTTTCTGTTCAGCATTTTTGCTTCAGGGTCTGTTATTGCAGAGGATACAATCAGCTTCAGTATTCCATTGCCCCTGACAGGAAGTAAGGCAAAATTCGGTGAGATTGAGAAGCGATCCTATGAGATAGCCCTTGAGGAGATTAACGCTGCAGGTGGTATAAAGGGAAAGAAGGTGAAACTTGAGTTTGAGGATTCCCAGGGTAAGCCTGAGATATCAAGGGCGATTGCAGAGAAGATAATTGATGTTAAAAAACAGCCTCTAATATTCGGTGAGTACAGTTCCTCCTGCTCAAAGGCAATCGCTGCTGTAGCAGAGGAAAGGAAGGTGCCTTATCTTGTAGTAACAGGTGCAGCAGACAACATCACACAGCAAAACTACAAATATGTCTTTCGTATGAATCCATCTGTTTCATACTATACAAGTGGTTTGAGGTCGTTCCTTAAGGAGGTGGTAAAACCCAAAACCATAGCTATCATCCACGAGAGCACAGACTTTGGCACAAAGGGTGCCGAAGGCATGGTAAAGGATGCAAAGAGAATTGGTATGAAGGTTGTGCTCAATGAGAAATACGAGAGTGGTGCTGTGGACTTCAAGCCAATCCTTTCAAAGGTAAAATCAAAAAGACCTGATGTTATCTACATGATCTCCTATGTTATGGATGCAGCACTCCTTATGAGACAGATAAAGGAACTCAGGATTGATGCAAAATTGTTTGCAGGTGGTGCTGCAGGGTTTGCCATACCCGAGTTTATTGAAAATGCAAAGGATGCCTCCGAGTATGTGGTGACAGCCACGCTATGGAGTCCCAAGGTAACCTATCCAGGGGCAAAGGAGTTTGCAGAAAAGTATAAGTCCAAATATGGCAAATACCCTTCCTATCATGGTGCTGAGGCATACTCTGCACTATATGTGATAAAGGATGTCCTGGAAAGGGCAAAGTCATGGACATCAGAGGATATCCGTAAGGCCATGAAGGAGACCAATATAGTGACTGCCTTTGGTCCAATCAAGTTTGAAGACCGTGAAGGTTACCAGAACCAGAACTTCATGGATACCCTTGTATTGCAGGTTATAAATGGCAAACATGAGACAATATGGCCTCTTAAATATGCAAGCAAGAAATATGTGTATCCAATTCCAAGGTGGAGAGACAGGAGATAAGGATATAGGTGGGCAGGTACAGGTGTATCTGCCCTTTTTTGTGTTTTATAAAACCCAAAAGCGATAAAGTTTATAGCAGTGGTATGGTAGAGTCTTACACATCATTCTCGACGTGCATCCATGCACGTCTCCGAGGGAATTTTGCGATT
>JAADHP010000139.1 GCA_013151785.1 Nitrospirota bacterium
AGATGCTGAAACAAGTTCAGCATGACATTTTTTACCGGACATTACTCATATACTCTGAAAAATTAGACAATAGACAGCTCTCTGTTCTACGAAAACTGCCAGAATGCTCCGAACTTTGTTCGATGATGAATGACAGGGCAGTTTTCGTAGAACTTAAAGGTGGCTACGCCTCCTTTAAAACCCCCGACATAAAAAAGTGTTCAACCATATCAGGGAAGTTTGACGGGACTGAGTCCCCTCAAAGAAAGTGAAGCTCCGACCAGAGGTCGGAGCTTCACTGCTCTCTATGAACCTTGATCATAACTTTTTCTTGAGGATCCCATAGAGGTGGTGGTAGCGGTTTCTCATGTTTTCATCAGCAGTACCTGAAAACCTTAATGATTCATAAAGGAGAAGGAACTCCCTTAAATGGGAATATACCTCATCGTCTGTCTTGAAACAGAACAGTATCTCCCTTACAGTATGGGATTCCTTAATGGGATATTTCTTGCTGATTAAACCCCGTATCTTCAGGTAGTTTTTACTTTCCTCAGGAATGTGCTGTCTGGTTCTTACAAGCAGAATATACAGAATAATACCAGCAAGGACGATAATGAACAGCAGCGGATATATATACCAGGAATTAATTTTCAGGGATGGTGCTCTCCATAGTGCTACTCTTACAGGTCTTTCAAAGAACCTGAACAGTCTCAACTGGTCTGCTCTGCTATAGCCCACCACGTATCTCTCCCATTTCATCCTCAGAAAATCCAAATACAAAAAGAGGGGAGAATTTACTGTAAGTTCAGCAGCAGGGGTTGGGTCGAATCTCATCCATTCACCATCAATAAATGCCTCCACCCATGTATGGGCATCCTTCTGTCTCACTATATAGTATCTGCCATACCTGTTATACTCTCCACCCATATAACCTGACACCACCCTGGCAGGGATTCCCATTGACCTTAACATAAGCACCATGGCTGTGGCATAGTGTTCACAAAAGCCTTTTTTTTCATCAAGCAGAAAATACCTGATGGGATTTACACCCTCTGGAGGAGGTGAAGGACTGAGTGAGTAGGTATAGTTATCTCTCAGGTATGTTTCAATAGCCTCTGCAATCTCTTTATTGTCTTTTACTGGAGGAAGGACACCCTCTGTAAAGCCCCTGAGCCAGGCCATATCCTCTGGCAGTTGTAGATAGACCGGTGAAGGCTCTGTTTCCCTGAAAGGGGTGTTGGTGCTTAATACAGTGTACCGGATCCTCTTGCCACTCTTTTTTGGAATGTAGATATCCCCTGTATCTGTCATGCTCAGGGTTTTGCTTTCCACCTCCACTCTGTAGGCGCCTCTTAGTGCAAAAATAAGGTCTGTTTCAATAGGTTCAAGGATGATCTCCTGTCTGAAGCCTTTTTCTGAATCATAGCCTGAAAGAAGAAAGACCCCATTTCGACTGCTGTAGTCTCTCATACTTTGCTGAAGACTTGACCAGGCATTGTCACTGTAGACATCAAAGGTCATGCCCCTCCAGTAGGGTCTGAATCCCTTCATGGGACTGATTCTTATCCTCATTACAATAGTAGGATCAAGCTTTATTTCACCAAGACTTCCAAGGCTTACCTTCTCTGAAAAGCCTGATTTTATACCTTTTGAGAGGGATCTTCCAAAGAGACTTCCCCTGAACCTGGGTAATACAAGAAAGAACACAGTGGTCATAAAGATCAGCAGCAGCGTCATTGTAACAATGGGACGTAAGAATCTCTTTATTCCAGTAGCTCCCTCCTTTATAATGTGGGAGTAAAACATGGCCACCACCATGCCTGCCATGAAAATGAGAAATATTGCACCAAAGACCATGGACCTTGTTACCTCGGAGGCAAGGAGTAGCTGGATAAGTGACATGAAAAAGACCTGAAGGGGGTCCCAGGGGTCTTTTATATCAAAACTCTTGATGGCATGAAAGAGCATGGTAAGATGCCCCACTGCAGAGATGACATCCCGGGATAGCCTGATGTCAATAAAGAAGACAATGAGCGTGACTGTTGAAAGTCCGCCAATGACAAACCTGTGTGCAGGAGGTCGTCCCTTTACTGCCCTGTAATATCCAGTGAGTACAAAGGGTGTGCTAAAGATAAAGAATGGCATCATTCCTTCGGTAAGCAGAAGACTGCTGCTTCCAATAAGGGCTATTATACAGGTGAGTATCTTATAGGTCGCTGGCATAATAGACCCTCGATGCTGCTGATGCATACCGCCGAAGTGGTGAATCAGGTCCTGAGAGAATCATTATCATTACACCGCCAAGAGACTCGGTAAAGGGACAGCTTATTCCCTCGGATTCTTCTACAACGGCAAGATGATCCAGTATCTTGTAGAGATGCTCTCTGCCACTGCCAGGGGGTATGGATTTCTGACAGGTTACGAGTCGTAAGACAAAGTTTCTTCCAAGAAGCTCTGCAGACAGGGATGATACAAAGGATACAGCCCTTTCAAATAGTGCCCTGTCAGTGTATCTCAGGCTGTCCAGCACAATGGTTATCTTCTCTGTTTCTCCTTCATAGTACTCCTTTACCATGAGAGTGCCTGTTCTTGCTGTGGCCTTCCAGTGGATACTCTTGAAGGAATCTCCGTATTGATAATCCCTCAGTCCCTGAAACTCCTCTCCCTCAATGGTTTTCCTGATACCTTCCATTGCCCTTATCTCTGATATCAATTCCTCCACCACCCTTGTTACATCATAAAGGGAAGGGTAAACAAGGATCATGGAACTGTCCTTTTCTCTGATAGATGTCTTTGTAAGGACAAAGAATATAAAGGGGAAGGATGTATAGACCCTGATATGAGATACACGGTATATGCCTCTACGGCGAAAGACAATAGACTTATTAATGGAAAGGGTTTCACCTGGCAAAACCCTTTCCACATAGATCGCTCCATCATCAATCCCCTTTAACTCAATCCTCAGGGAATATGAGCTGACATATCTTTTGGAGTTTCTGACAAAAAACTCTGCCGAGGCTTTCACACCTGCATATAGAGGCTCCTCTATCCTGAAATCAACAGATACACCTTTAAGGGTTATATAGGCAGCCATTAGTGAGAGGATTGTGGCGGAAAGCATAAGGCCAAGGATGAGATACATGAGGTTGTTGGCAGTATTGAATGCTGCAAAGGCAACCACTAAAAGGGCAAGTATGAATCTCCTGCCTTCTCTTGTTAAGGTTATTCTCATAGAGGTACAGGTATTGCATCAATGATTACCCTGACAAGCTCCACAGCATCCCTTATGTAGGTTCTGCTTTTAAGTATTATCCTGTGGCCTATCACAAGTGGAGCCACTGCCTTGATGTCATCCGGTATAAGATAGTCACGTCCATCAACAATGGCATGTCCCTTTGATGCCCTGAGGAGAAACTGTGCACCCCTTGTGCTTACACCAAGACGTATTCCTTCATGTTTCCTTGTGGTATCCACTATCCTGAGGAGATAATCATAGAGTGCATCATCCACATGAACTGTGTTGACCCTTTTCTGTGTCTCTATGATCTCTTCCTTTGTTACCACAGGTCTGATGGAATCAATCACATCAAGCCCCTTCATATCCTTCAGTATCAGTTTCTCGTCATCATAATCTGGATAGCCGATCCTGAGATGCATCATGAATCTGTCAAGCTGGCTCTCTGGAAGTGGAAAGGTTCCATGGTATTCAAGGGGGTTCTGTGTGGCTATTACCATAAATGGCGATGGCAGGGGATAGGTGCTTCTTTCCACAGAGACCTTCTTTTCATTCATTGCCTCAAGCAGGGCAGACTGTGTTTTTGGGTTTGTCCTGTTTATCTCATCAGCGAGTACAATATTGGCGAACACAGGCCCTCTGCGAAACTCAAACTCTCTCTTTTCAGGGTTGTAGATGTTTACTCCGATGATGTCAGAGGGCAGTAGATCACTTGTAAACTGTATTCTCTGGAAGGTACAGTCAGTAGCCCTGGCAAGGCTGAGGGCGAGTGTGGTCTTACCCACACCAGGAACATCCTCAATAAGGAGATGCCCCTCAGAGACAAGGCAGACAATGGCCATTTTTACCACCTCGTCCTTGCCTTTTATGATGCCTGTAAGGGTCTTCTTTAAATCTTCAATCCATTGAAACATATCTAAGAGTAATGAAGTAAGCAGAAAACAGTGAAGCTCCCCGACCAGAGGTCGGAGCTTCACTGTCTTTGAGGGGGCAATGCCCCCTCAAACTCCCCAACAGGGTTGAAGTATTTTCCTTATTGGGCTCACAAAGGGGGCTTTGCCACCTTTGTGATTTACGAAAACTGCCATTCATCCCTGACCAGAGGTCGGGGAATTCTGGCAGTTTTCGTAAGCAGTACGCAGTGAACAGCCTGTTTCCCAGAGTCACCTTAAAATAGTGATTGCCTATCCAGCCAATTTTATAGGCACATAGGTATTGCCTTCTCAGTCATTCTCGCATGCCGTCCAAGGCATGCTCCGAGGAGAAAATCAGGTTCACCCTCCTGGTGAACCTCTTTGATT
>JAADHP010000255.1 GCA_013151785.1 Nitrospirota bacterium
ATATTCTCCTGGATGCCCCTGCCCCTTTCTACCAGTTTTTCAGGCAATTCACCAATTGTAACAGTAAGAGTCTTTTTCTTCCCATTCCTGATAATCTTCAACTCAACAATCTTGTCAGGCCTTGTCTGGGCAACCATATTTCGAAGTTCGGTGGTATCAGTAACAGTCTTACCATTATACTCCACTATAAGATCTCCTCTTTTAAGTCCTGCCCGCTCAGCAGGACTTCCTTTAACAACATTTGTAACAAGAGCCCCTTTAGTTACCTTTATACCAAGGTGCTTTGCAATTTCAGGAGTAAGATTCTGTATTGTAACCCCGAGCCAGCCACGGATGACCTTCCCGTATTTGATTATGCTCTCCATTACAGCCCGGGCCATATTTGATGGAATGGCAAACCCTATTCCCATATACCCACCACTCTTGCTGAATATGGCAGTATTTATTCCCACAAGTTCACCTTTCACATTAACCAGTGCCCCACCTGAGTTACCAGGATTAATAGCAGCATCGGTCTGGATAAAGTCCTCGTAATCTGCCAGGCCTATGTTAGATCTGCCCACAGCACTCACTATACCCATGGTTACGGTATGGCTGAGACCAAAAGGATTTCCAATGGCAAGCACCACATCCCCAACCTTCAGTTTATCAGAATCTCCGATCTTGATAGCAGGCAGATTCTTTTCATCTATTTTGATAACCGCAAGGTCAGTTTTCGGATCAGTCCCGATTACCTTTGCATCATATTGTCTCTTGTCATAAAGTATTACCTTGATCTTCTCTGCGTTTTTTACCACATGGTTGTTTGTGAGTATGTAGCCATCCTTTGAAACAATCACCCCTGAACCAAGGGCAGTTGTTCTGTACTTATGTTCAGGTCCAAAGGGATAGCCAAAGAACCTCCTGAAAAAGGGATCGTTAAAAAGGTCACCAAAGGGTGTCTCCTCGGCGGTAATGGTCATTGTGGTTGATATGTTCACAACTGATGGAGTAACTGCAGTTGCCACCTCTGATAGAGAACTGCTCAACTTGCTGAGAAAATCTGTTGCAGAGGCAGTGGTATCTATTTCATGAGCAGAGGCTATTTTCGGGAAAGAATTAGCAAAAGATGTTATAAATCCAATCAGGAAAATAGAAAGCACTAAAAGTATTAAATATCTTCTTTTCACTTTTTCACCTCCAGAGTATTCAGTAAGATTATCCTTTATTGTAATAATTATACCATATAAAAGATTACAGGAAGGTTTCAAAAAGATTACATCATTGTAAGAATGATTGTAAGATTGAAGGAATGGCTTGTGGGCAGGCCTCAATATGGCATTGATTCAGTCTTTCTGTCTGAATCCATCACAAACATTATAGCCCGAAAGGTATCTATCATCAAGCTGACAGATACCATCATCACTTCTTACTGAGGAGTATCCAGACCCCATAACCTTTAATCCCATGAATGTCTGTTCTATATACTCTGGGTCATTATTAAAATAGATACAGTTAAAACAGGATCTTGATTTAATAATCTCCTGCATGCTACCTCCAAATTTACAGGATAGTAAGGAAGGTAGCACCCCGGAAAGTGAGGTGCTACCTCAAAATCAGTATTATTTGCCAAGGCTTGACCAGTAGTTTCCAAATATAAACACAGAGAGTATGAATCCCAGTATTACATTAACCACAACTCCAGCAGTGAATGCCCAGAAGGGTTTTGCACCTGTCTTGGTAAGCTCTCTGAACCTTGTTGTAAGACCGATGCTGAAGAAGCAGAAAATGAATGACCATGTTCTCATGGTCTTGATAGGACCAACAAGCATTGGCTTTACAACCTTATTATATGCCTCAAGGGTGTAGCCACTGGATATGAGTGTCATTATTATGGATGCAGCAAAGAAGCCAAGCACAAACTTTGGAAATCTCCACCATATCTCTACAGGACTTGCTTGGCCTGACACCTGATTCCTCAGCCTCCCATTTCATAGTAGATATAAGAGCAAGAACAAAGGCCCATATGCCGATCCAGATGTCCCTACCGATCACCTTCATGAGGGTGAATCCCCATACAGCTGCATCCTCAGTGCCAGGTATGTTTGGCAGATTCTGTGCCATAGTTCCATATGCCTGTGCTGCTGCAAAACCTGCTGCATCTGCAAACTCTGAAGTTCCGACCCATGCTCCCACTATTCCTGCATGAAGTCCCATGGCTCGTGATACAAGTGGCAGGAAGAAGATCATTATGATCGCCCAGATGATCACCATTGTTATGGCAATAGAAGGATACTCCTTCTTGGCCTTCACAGCTCCACCAATAGCAATGGCTGCTGAAACACCACAGACTGCACCTCCAGCACCAAGGCATGATGCGAGCCTCTTGTCAAGTCCCAATGCCTTTGTAGCAACAAAAAATATAACCAGGAATGTAGTCAGAGAAACTATTGTGGCCTGTACAAAGGCAATTGGACCTGCCCAGATAATCAGTGTGAAGGGCAGGGTTGCACCAAGCAGAACAATACCTGTCTTGATATAGTACTCGACCCTGAAGCCTGTGTCCATCCATTTCGGCAACCTGAAAATATTGGAGATTAACATTCCCAGGGCAAGCGCCACAAGAGGTGGCTCGAGATTATAGTGATGAGCCTTATCCCATGCACCAACCATGAAGATCAATACTGAGAAGATGTAAACGAAGATAAAGGAAGGTATGAACTCAGACTGTTTGAATCCCAGTATGGCTGTACTCACGCTGAAAATAACAAGCCAGATAACGAAGTTTGCAATATATGCACCGATATGCCCGATAAAATGTGACCATAACTGAGCAAAGGTATGCCACTTTGCAGGTTTAATTGCAATGGGTTTTATTGTGCTCCCACTTGCAAAAAAGATATAAGCCACTACCACAATTCCCAGACCCAGCCATACCGCCCACCAGTCTTCCTTCAGCCATAGCTCCTTCCAGCCCATACCAGAGGAGCCGGTACCCTCAACGGAAACTTTTTTTTCTTCCATCCGTTACCTCCTTTCAACTGTTATGGCTACTTCTTCATTTTAAGACCTTGTAAAACAAGGTCTTAGAGGGCTCCATAAACTTGGTTGATCTCGAAAAAACCTGAATTTAAACCACTCCCCCGTCACATCATTACAGCAAATCATATGGAGTTGAAGAACCTTATGTTTTCTTTGTTGTTGGTAAGTTAGTATAGCAACTGTTATGCCAGTTGTATCTTTTCACGAACGCCTTGAATTTCCTGATTTTTTATAGGGAGGGTCACTCCCTCATGTTCCCTGAAGGGAACATGAGGGAGTGATATATGTTCCCTGAAGGGAACTATTTTATGCCATAATCCTTCATTTTCTTCCAGAGCACCTTCCTGCTTATACCAAGCCTTCTTGCCGCTTCAGTTTTCCTCCCTCCTGAGTCCTTAAGTGCCCTGTTGATTATTTCCCGTTCGAAACATCTCAGACTCTCCTCAAGGGTAAGTTCATCAGAGAGACAGTGGACACTGAATCCTGAAATCTCCTCTGGCAGATCTTCAATGCCTATTGTCCCATCCTTGGAAAGCACAACTGCCCTCTCTATAGCATGTTTCAGTTCCCTCACATTTCCAGGCCAGTGATAACTCAGCAGAGCATGATATGCCTCCTGGGATAACCGCACATCCTTCCTATTAAATTTTTCCTTGAAATGTTTCAAAAAGTGGTCAATGAGATAGGGTATATCCTCTCTTCTTTTTCTCAAGGGAGCCAGACTTATAGGTACCACGTTAATCCTGTAGTACAATTCTTCCCGGAATTTTCCTTCTTTTATCAGGTCTTTCAAGTTCTTGCTTGTTGCATAGATAGTCCGTACATCAACTGTTATAGTGGTATTACTGCCCAGTCTTGTTATACAATGGTCCTCTATCACCCTTAATAGCTTGGGCTGGAGATGCAAAGGGATATCTCCGATCTCATCAAAGAATATAGTGCCTCCACTGGCAAACTCAAACTTTCCTTTTCGCCTCTCTGTAGCTCCTGTAAAGGCACCCCTTTCATGACCAAAAAGCTCTGACTCAAAGAGATGTTCAGGAATAGCAGCACAGTTTATCTTGACAAAGGGTTTGTCCTTTCTGTAACTGAGATTATGTATGGCATTTGCAACCAGTTCCTTTCCTGTACCGCTTTCGCCCTCGATAAGTACAGGCACATCCGTGTTTGCAACAGAGGAGATCCTGTCAAATACTGCCTTCATAGCAGGGCTGACACCTATGATGTCTGCAAAACTTTCCCTTCTCTTTAACCTCTCCCTGAGTAATGTTACCTCATTTTCAAGACTCTGAAACTTAAAGAATCTGTCTATTGTTATAAGCAGTTCCTCATTTGAAAAGGGCTTTGCAATGTAATCAAATGCCCCTTCTTTAATTGCCTGTACAGCATCCTTTATATCTGCATATGCTGTGATAAGAATTACACCTTTGTCTGGATAGATAGACCTTACCATCCTGAGTATCTCAAAGCCATCATGATAGGGAAGTCTTATGTCTGTAATTATTAGATCATAATTCCCCTTTTTTATTGTCTCCATACCCTCCTGGCCATCAGCACAGAGGGAAACCCTGTACCCGTGCTGGGATAGAAAATGGTTCATTCCGAGTCTTAATGTGGGCTCATCCTCAATAATAAGAATGTGTCGTCTGACCTGATTGTGCTTCAATCTGTTACAACCTCCTTTGTGTCTGCTATTGTATCCTCTCCACAGGGTATTTTAACAGTAAATGTGGTTCCGCTACTGGATGTCTCCACCTCTATAGTGCCACCATGTTGCTCCACAATGGCCTTACTGACTGTAAGGCCAAGACCTGTACCCTTTCCCACGTCTTTCGTGGTAAAAAATGGATCAAATATCCGGGGCAGCACACTGTCCGGGATTCCACTGCCCGTATCAGATACTGATATATTGCATACATTCCTCTCCAGCCATGTTCTGATGGTAAGAGTACCACCCTTGTCCATTGCCTGCACAGCATTCATTATTATATTCAGCAGAACCTGCTCCATCTTATTAGAGTCAACCTGTACCCCGGGCATATTTGATGACAGTTCCTTAACAAGTCTGATACCCTTTTTGGATATGGTATACTCTGTTATCTTTAAAACATTCTCCACTATATTGTTGATTGAACATGCTGTAATACTTAATGGTGAATTTCTTGAGAATTCAAGCAACTGCTTTACTATAGTCTGTATCCTGTTAAGGCCAGAAATTACAATATCTATATGTTCTTGCCTGGTCTGTTCATCCATTTCCGTGGACATAAGATTGTTGAAACAGACCTGTATGCCACCTATGGGGTTGTTTATCTCATGTGCTATACCTGCTGATAGTTGCCCAAGAGCAGCAAGTTTCTCTGTTTCCATCATCTGTCTTTCAATCCTTGCTGTTCTCTTTAACCTTTCCTGAGCATCATGAAGATGCCTTGCAAGGATATTAAAGGATTCTGTGAGTTCACCTATCTCATCATTGTTTGTTACAGCAATATCTTTGCCAAGTGGAAGTGAACCACAGACTATCCCTTTGAAAACATTTGAGAGTCTCTTGATAGGACGGGACACAAGCTGCGTAAAGGTCTCATAGATTGCAAGGAAAAGGACTCCAAGAGTTAAAAGTCCAAACAGAAAGATACTTAAGGCTATCTCTTTGAGATATTCAAATGTGGTGTCCATGGGAATGGAGACAGTTTCAACCCCAACGATCTTGTTTGCCTGCCAGCCAAAGTTGCCTTTGTCACCATATTTCTTTACTATTGCTACTGGTGCAGACTCCTTTTTTCCGTGACATATCAGACAGTCCTGACTGCTTACAACAGGCCGTGCATAAACAAGGGTTTCCCTGTTGTTAAGTTTTACAATAGAGTGCCATGAACTCCTGTCACGGTGAGTTCTGAAATACTCTATCATTTTCATATGGAAACTATCAGCCTTATGTTGAGGGTTCAGTGGTCTGTCAGAAACCCTTCTGTATATATAGTCATGTATGTCCTTGCTGAATTTCTTCATTATCTCCATATTCACATGGGTGGTGGAGATGGATTCAACCAGAAATTCGTCCTCAGGGTCAACTTTTGAGATGATCTCAAGCATCCTCGGCCTGAAGGAATCCTTCACATAATCACCTATTGCCTTTACATACGTCATGATAATCAGTGTCTTTCTCTCGGCATTCTCTATAGCATGTGCCTTGAGATAATAATACAGAAGAATGGAGAGAAATGTGGAAAAGAAAAAAAGGATGACTCCTACAATAAAACTGAATTTGAAGCTGAGACTACTCAGTCTTTTAATTCTCATGATAGTATCATCCTGACC
>JAADHP010000239.1 GCA_013151785.1 Nitrospirota bacterium
AAACTCCCCGGAGTATAATCTGTTTTTTCCTTTTCTCCGGGGTCTCAGGGGCAGAGCCCCTGAAGACCAATCTTATGCAAAATTCAAAACCCTTCAGACTCAACCATACCACTGCCTGGGCTACTACAGAATTCAAAACTATGATTCTCTTTGTGCCATATGATTAGAGATGAAATAAACAGGTTTGAAGGAGGAGATAGATCATGAAAAGAATCTTTATATTAATAACGGCTTTATTAACACTATCAGCACTGTCCTGCAGCAACAAGATCGAGCCGGGAACAGAGAAACCCGCAAGACCGGTTATCAAAGGCATAGAACTTCAGTCAGTAAAGCTATCTCCTGTTACAGATTTCTATGAAACCACAGGAACTGTCAGGGCAAGAAACACCTCCTATGTGGCTTCCAAGATTATGGGAGAGGTGGAAAAGATCTATGTAAAAGAGGGAGATACTGTAAAGGCCGGTGATCTACTGCTAAGGATCAAATCCCCTGATATTGAAGCAAAGGTTACCCAGGCAAGGCAGGCCCTGGAAGAGGCACGTCGGGCACTGAAGATGGCTGAGGAACGGAAGACCCTGATGGAAAAGACCTTCAGGAGATATGAAAACCTGCACAGGGAAAAGGCCATTACTGATCAGGAGTTTGACGAGATCAAAACAAAGAGGGACATTGCAGTACTTGAATTTGAAAGGGCTAATAATGCAGTAAAGCGGGCAGCAGCAGCTCTGAGAGAAGCACAGGCCTTCAGTGGTTACTCTGTTATAGTATCACCCATCAATGGGGTGGTGGCCAAAAAACTCATAGATGCAGGTAGTATGGCCACACCGGGTACACCGCTGTTTATTATTGAGGAGCCCAGATACAGGGTGGAGGCGGCTGTTGATGAGAGTCTTGAAGGGATTGTGAAAAAAGGAATGGCCATACCTGTGGAGATCAAGAACATAGGCCTGTCCACCGAGGGCAGGGTATCAGAGATAGTACAGCAGGTTGACCCTGTTACAAGAACATTTATTGTGAAGATAGATATTTCTGCGAATAAGGCACTGAAAGGCGGACTCTTTGCAAGGGTGAGGATCCCCCTTGGTGAAAAGAAAAGGCTTCTTGTACCGGAAGATGCCCTGATCAAAAAGGGAGAGGTCCGTGCAGTCTATGTGGTGGATGACAAGGGTGTGGTAAAGATGCGTCTTGTGAGAACAGGAAAACAGATAGATGATTCAGTGGAGATACTATCAGGCCTCAGCGATGGCGAAACCATAGTGGTTAAAGGTCTTGAGAATGTTATTGATGGTGGTGTGATTGAAGGCAGAAAAGGAGGTACATCATAATGGAAGTACTTGGTGCTGCCGGAAGGATTGCAAAAACCTTTCTCAGGTCGAAACTCACTCCACTGATAGTGATAACAGCGCTCTGTCTGGGTGTGTTTGCTGTAATCAAAACCCCCAGGGAGGAGGAACCACAGATTCTGGTACCCATGCTTGATGTGTTTGTACAGTATCCAGGAGCCTCTGCTGAAGAGGTGGAGGCAAGGGTCATAAAGCCCATGGAGAAGTTCCTCTGGGAGATAAAAGGGGTTGAATACATCTACTCCATGTCAAAACCAGGCATGGGGCTTGCCATTGTAAGGTTCTATGTCGGTGAAGACATGGAGGACAGCATAGTCAAGCTCTACAACAAACTGATGTCGAATTACGACAAGATACCTCCAGGTGTATCCAAACCACTGGTGAAGCCAAAATCCATAGATGATGTGCCTGTGCTTTCACTCACCTTCTGGAGCGATAAATACTCAGCATATGAACTGAGGAGGGTGGCCCTCGAGGTGGCTGACCAGATAAAAGAGGACAGGGATGTATCCGAAACACATATTATCGGAGGTCAGAAAAGAAAGGTACGGGTAATCATTGATCCTCACAGATTAAGGGCATACAATCTTACGCCACTTCAGATCCTGAACATCATGAAGGCCGCCAATGCCACACTGCCGGCAGGCACCTATCCGTCGGACAACAGGGAATACCTGGTTGAGACAGGAGGATTTTTCACCTCCATTAAAGATATAGAAAATCTTGTGGTGGGGGTTTCGCGGGACAGACCTGTGTATCTGAAGAATGTGGCAAAGATAGTTGATGGTCCCGAGGAACCTCATAGTTATGTGCTCATGGGGTTTGGCCCTGCCTCCAAGATCAAGAAATCCGGCCTTTATGATGCAGTAACCATATCCATAGCCAAGAAAAAGGGAACAAATGCAACATATGTAGCTGAACGTACCATAAGGAAGGTGGAGGCACTCAAGGGAAATATCATACCTGAAGGTGTGGAGGTTACGGTAACAAGAAACTATGGCGACACAGCCAAGGAAAAGTCTAATGAACTACTTGAGCATATGCTTATTGCTGCTCTCTCGGTGACACTGCTTATTGCCATTGCCCTGGGCTGGAGGGAATCCATAGTGGTTGCTGTGGCCGTGCCTGTAACGCTTGCACTTACCATACTGGTTAATTATGTGTACGGATATACCCTGAACAGAGTCACCCTTTTTGCACTTATATTTTCCATTGGTATCCTTGTTGATGATGCAATTGTGGTGGTGGAGAATATTCACCGTCATTTCAAGCTTGGCGGTGTAAGCCCCGAACGTGCGGTGCTGGCAGTGGATGAGGTGGGCAATCCCACCATTCTTGCCACATTTACCGTCATTGCAGCACTGCTACCAATGGCCTTTGTAAGAGGACTCATGGGGCCCTATATGAGACCCATACCTGTAGGTGCCTCTGCTGCCATGTTGATATCACTGCTTATTGCCTTTATCATAAGCCCCTGGCTGAGCTATATAGTGCTGAGGAAGACAAAGAAAGGCAGTACCAGTGAAAAAGAGGGGCATCTCATGAAGTTCCTCAACAGGATCTATGAGAAAAATCTCAGGGGATTGCTTGACAGCGGGAAGAAGAGACTTGTAGCCTTTCTGTTCATGTTTCTGCTTCTTGCTGCTGCGGTGGCATTGCTTCCCCTGAAGCTTGTTACTGTCAAGATGTTACCCTTTGACAATAAAAGTGAACTACAGCTGATCATAGACATGCCTGAAGGGACCACCCTTGAAGAGACAGCAAGGGTGAGCCGCGAGATTGCAGAATATCTCAAGACAGTGCCCGAGATTACAAACTATCAACTATACGTGGGCACAGCAGCACCATTTAATTTCAACGGACTTGTGAGACACTACTTCCTCAGATCCGGAAGTAATGTGGCTGATATCCAGGTAAACTTTGTTCCAAAAGGTAAAAGAAAGGCCCAGAGCCATGATATTGCGAAAAGACTGAGGCCTTATGTCCAGGAGATCGGAAGAAGATACAATGCCAATGTAAAGGTTGTTGAGGTACCACCCGGGCCTCCTGTGCTCAGCACCCTTGTGGCCGAGGTCTACGGACCCGACTTAAAGGGCCAGGTAGAGATTGCACGAAAGATAAAGAATATATTTGAGAACACCGATGGTGTTGTTGATGTGGACTGGTATTATGAGGATGACCAGCCCAAGATCACCTTTGCGGTTGACAGGGAAAAGGCAGCCCTTCATGGTATAAGTGCCCAGGAGATTGCCCGTACACTGAGAGTGGTTCTTAATGGTGAAAAGGCAGGACTTCTTCATCTGCCGGATACAAAAGAACCTGTTGATATAGTTCTGAGGTCACCCCTTTCGGAAAGGGCTGGCATTGAGGACCTCAAGGAGGTTACCCTTGTCTCGCCTTCAGGCAAGAAGGTCTCTCTTTCCGAGCTTGTGAGAATCAAGAGAACCATTGCAGATAAAACAATATATCACAAGAACCTTAAAAGGGTTATCTATGTTACAGGTGATGTGGCCGGTACAGAGGAAAGCCCTATCTATGCAATACTGAAGATGAAGGAAAAGATAAAATCCCTCAAACTCCCTCAGGGTTACGAGCTTAAACAGTATTATACAAAACAGCCATGGCTGACTGACCGCTATTCAATGAAATGGGACGGAGAGTGGCATATCACCTATGAGGTATTCCGTGATCTTGGTCTTGCCTTTGCAGCCGTGCTCATCCTGATATATGTGCTTGTTGTGGGCTGGTTCAGATCATTCCTGACACCCCTTGTAATCCTTGCACCCATACCCCTGTCACTGGTAGGAATACTACCTGCCCATGCCCTGATGGGGGCATTCTTCACTGCCACATCCATGATCGGTTTCATAGCAGGGGCAGGCATTGTGGTGAGGAACTCCATCATACTGGTGGATTTCATTGAGCTGAAGCTTGACGAGGGCATGCCCTTGAAAGAGGCTGTTGTGGAGGCGGGTCTCATCAGGTTCAGGCCCATGCTCCTTACAGCATCCGCAGTTGTGGTGGGCTCATCAGTGATACTCTTTGACCCCATATTCCAGGGTATGGCCATCTCTCTGATGGCTGGCGAGGTGGCTTCAACACTGCTGTCAAGGACACTGGTTCCGGTGCTTTATTATGT
>JAADHP010000104.1:0-2140 GCA_013151785.1 Nitrospirota bacterium
GCAAACCTTTCCAGAATGTATAGAAACAAGGCAGGGTTGAAATACTCTACAGAGTAATCTTTTTCAATACCCTGTCCAATCACCCTTAACCTCTCGCAGATGGAGAGATATCCTGAAGAATCTATTGGGCAACAGGTGGTTCATCAGGACATTGATGCAATAGGATTTAATTATAACCAGACAGAGCCTTTTCAGCCTTAAGGTTGATACATAAGTATGCTGGTGTATGTCACTGTCGGTATTGCTACATGGCCTTCTTCACCACCTGTTGCCCCTTTTTATTGCTTACTGTTCACTGCTCACTGACCTTTTAATCTATCCACCCATCTACTCATTTACCCATTAACTCATCCACTGTTTACCGCTTACTGCTCACTGTTGAGTGTATTCCCTGCCCCTGCCTTTCCTCTTTCTTATAGAATCTTTTTGAAGAGTAATGATACATTATTGAATAGTAATATAATAAAACAAAGCTGGCATTGGCAATATATTCTCCTTATCAGCTTAATCCTTTCAGTCTTCTGTTTGGTCTAATCCGGGGGATTTGTTGACTTTTTTAAAGCCTGTCTACTGTGGTATACTAACAGTGCTTTTGGATTGTTTCATTGTCTATTTCAGTCGAGGAGGAGGAGATTAACGCACTATCTACTAACATTTTGAAGCTGTTATCGGTTTCCTTATTTTTGTTTATCTTTGTCAATCCAGCGTTTTCAGCAGAGGTTACACTCTCATGGGATCCACCAGTGGAAAATATAGATGGAACACCTCTGGTTGATCTGGCAGGCTACAAAATCTACTATGGCACCTCATCAGGTGTTTACACCAATGTGCTGGATGTCAAAGACACCACCACTTATACAATTACAGGACTCCCTGAGGGCTTCACATATTATTTTGCAGTCACAGCCTATGATATCTATGGCAATGAAAGCGAGTTCTCCAATGAGGTCTCAAAGACCATACCACCCTCTCCATTATATCGCCTTGCGGTCTTTAAAAATGGCGATGGTAGTGGAACTGTTTCAAGCACAACACCTGGCATATCCTGTGGTTCGGACTGCGATGAATACCTGCCTGCCGGAACTGTGGTGACATTAAACTATTCTGCCTCTTTGGATTCCCTTTTTTCAGGATGGTCAGGTGACTGTACAGGCAGTTCATCCTCCTGCACAATCATAATGGATTCTGACAAGACCATTGGAGCCACCTTCAGCAAAAAATCATTCTCTATTACCGCCACTGCTGGTCTGAATGGCATGATATCACCTTCTGGTACAACCACTGTTTCATATGGAGATTCTGTTACATATACTATAACTGCTGATTCTGGTTATGTGATATCAGATGTCGTGGTTGACGGCCTGTCAATTGGCGCTGTAAACAGTTACACCTTCTTTAGTGTAACATCAAATCATACAATTGAGGCATACTTCTCACCAGTACAGACTGAACCTGACATCCAGGATAATGTCACTGTATATGAGGATGCTGAGGATGGCACAATCAGTGGCTGGGAGGTCTATGATGATGACCCTGACTGGGCCTATATATCAAACATCTATGATACAGACCGCCAGAGCCGTGTTATAGAGTTCAATGGATATGGTCTTTATAATGGATACAGGCTGAGGAATCCAGACATGACCTTCTGGAACAACACAGAGCAGCATATAATTGAGTGGAGCTTTAAATTTAATGAAATCTTCATGGTCTTTATTGATGTAGATACAGCCAACGGACACAGGTATATATCGTATATCCCCATTAACTGGGAAGGCTCCTACAGTGGTGAGTATCTGTTCCTGGGATTGGGAGAGAACCTTCTGGATAATACATGGCAGAGGGTTGTCAGGGATCTTGAGGCTGACCTGAAGAGTATTGAACCATACAATAGTATTACAAAGGTCAATGCCTTTTTGATCTATGGCAGCGGAAGGATTGATGATATAAAACTACACAGCTCCATGCCTTTACCCTGACAGGACATACACAATATTATTCCAATTGACTGCTTCTTTTTAAATCCATTACAATCAACTGATGGGAGTGTATGGGGTTCTGGTGTCCCCCCCGGACTTCAAATCCGGTGTTCCCTGCCACAAGTGGGGAAGGTGGGTTCGATTCCCACACGCTCCCGCCA